>DATJKB010000461.1:0-14340 GCA_035491875.1 Pyrinomonadaceae bacterium
GGCTTTAGAGCGTTCGCGAGTTCATTGATGTTGAGCACACTGACGCCGCGTAGTTGTGAGACCTTATTCAAATTGAAATCGTTCGTGACAATCACTGCGTCGAGTTGCTTGCCCAACTCAATCAGTTTCAAATCGACTTCACGAACTGACGGAAAGTCAGTTTCGACAATTTGGATGTCGAGCGAACTGTTGTTCTGCAAACGATTGAGCATGTCCAGGCCGCGACGTCCGCGCTGCCGCTTTGAAGAGTCAGGAGAGTCAGCTACCTGTTGAAGTTCACGCAGGATGAATTGCGGAATGATTAATGAACCGGTAAGAAAACCTGTCTCAGCTACATCGGCGATTCTTCCATCGATGATGACGGAAGTGTCCAGAATCTTCATATCACGGCGCGCAACTTTATCGCTGAAGATTCCGCCGAGAGCGGAAAGCTCCAGGTAGTCGCCTTTGGCCGCGCCTACCATTAGACCGACGTAAGCCATGAAGAAGGTCAAGGCAAGCGTGAGGAATGTCTTCACCTCTGGCGCCACGGCCATTGATTCCTGCCGGCTGATCAGTGATCCAATCAGGAACGCACCGATGATCCCAAGAATAGAGCCAACGGCCGCTCCGATTAATGTCTTCAGAGTTGCCCTGCGGATCCGTAGCTCGAAGAGGATGATGCAGATGGCGATAAGCGCACCCACCCCGGCAGAGATCCAAGGATCGGCGGCGACAGGCTTAAGAACATAACCAGCTGCTACTAAAATCCCCGTAAATATTAGGCGTATAAGAATTACGTCAGCATGCATGACACGGGCATACTACCACGCCAATCACAGAGCGTCACCAATAAACCTCCCCAAAACTTAAGCAGATCCACCCCGATCAGCCGATGAACCGATAGTGTGAAGCAATAGGAGCAGGGGCAGCAGGCCGGAGCAGGAAAGACTCTGCTGCTCCTGCTCGCTGCTCCTGCCGATGATCTGCCGGAGGACCTGCTTGGGTTCTTGCGAAGAACACAGACATGCGATTAAATCCGCGGCATGATCAAATCCAAAGTTTTCTTACTTGTCTTTGTATTCGCTCTGGCTGCTTGTTCCAAGGGTACTGTTTCAGGAACCACTGGAACGCAAACTCAAGCCACAACGTCATCACCGACACAAGCGAGCGGAAACATCAGCTTCACCGCGCCCGATGGTTGGGTCGTTGAGAAAACGACATCGAACATGCGCGTCGCGCAGTACAAGTTGCCGAAAAACGGTGGCGATACGGAAGATGGGTCGCTGGTCCTTTATTACTTTGGACAAGGTCAGGGCGGAGGAACGCAGGCGAACATCGATCGTTGGATCAGCCAGATACATCAAGCCGACGGCAGCGACTCCAAAGATAAAGCAAAATCAGAAAACCTGACCGTTAACGGATTGAAGGTCACGATGATCGACGTCTCGGGCACGTACTCGGCAGAGATGTTGCCAGGCAGTGGCGACTTCACCAGCAAACCAAACTATCGACTCCGGGGGGCAGTGATAGAGACTCCAAAAGGCTCCTACTTCGCCAAGCTCACCGGCCCGGAAAAAACAATTTCCCACTGGGACCAGACGTTCAGGGACTACATCAATTCGTTTCAGTTCAAGTAGACGTTGACACCACCCGCTTTAGCGGCGTGGAGTTTCAACTTCGACCTACCATGAAGGCGACCTCTCATTCTCCCCAGGCTTTAGCCTGGGGTTAGAGGCGACTTCACAACATCGAACCGTTTCAACGGTTTTCTCAGATGGCCAGCGAACGATGGAAGAAACCGTTAAAACGGTTGCGGGATACGTGCGGCACTGACCCCCAAGGCTGAAGCCTGGGGCGAATGAGAGGTCGCCTCAAGATAGGTCGAGGCTGAAACTCCACGCCGCTAAAGCGGGTGGTGTCCGGGCCGCCGATGCCTCCGCTTTACTATTCCAGCTTTATAATCTCGTTTTTTGAACCTGTTCAAAAAACTGCTTGACACCCAGTAAATACAGGCCTATCCTAGCGCTAGTTGAACGTGTTCAAATCAGGACAAAGGAGGCCTGTTTATGAGCAACGAAATCACCAACGAGATCGCCGGGGGGACCGGCATGACTTTCTACACCTACCTCATCTACCTGGCCATCAGCATTGCGCTAACTATTTGGGTAGCCCGCACGCTGCACAAAAATGGCCGCGTGTTCCTGGTCGACGTTTTTCATGGCAATGAGGCACTGGCGGACTCTGTCAATCACCTTCTCGTCGTCGGGTTCTACCTGATCAACTTCGGCTACGTCAGTTTGGCGCTGAAGCTGGGCTACGAAGTTGTTTCTGCTCAGCAAAGTGTCGAAGCCCTATCGGTAAAGGTCGGACTAGTGCTGCTAGTTCTTGGCGGCATGCACTTCTTCAACCTGCTCATCTTCAGTCGCATGCGTCGCCGAAGCACGCGTGTTGCCGGTCCACCACCGGTCCCGCCTGATCAATTCACCGCTGTAGCACAGGAGGGGTGAAGATGAACGCGCTCACCGTCCTCTACGATCCGACGTGTGGTCTTTGCCGTCGCGCGCATGAGTGGCTGGCGCAACAACAGAAACTCGTCGAGATGCAGTTCGTACCGTGCAAGTCTGACGAAGCGCGCAAACGATACCCAGAGCTAAACCATGACCTAACCCAAATGGATCTCACCGTCATAGGCGATGCCGGCGCAGTCTATTTTGGACCAAAGGCCTGGCTAATGGTTCTCTGGGCCCTCTCGAGATACCGCGACTGGGCTTACCGCCTGGCGACACCGGAGTTGTTGCCGACCACAAAGCGTGTGGTCTCAGCGATATCTCAGAACCGATATCAGATTAGCCGGATACCCGGCGTCGCGAGATGAGCGATGAGTGAACGACGAAAAACAAAAGCAACAAAGACACAGAAAGGAGATCAAACCAGGGCTGCAATCCTGGAAACTGCTCTGGAGATCTTTCGCGAGAAGGGTTACGAGCAAACCACGATGCGCGCTATCGCCAAGAAAGCGGGCGTGTCGCTCGGTAATGCTTACTACTACTTCCACTCGAAGGAGCATTTAATCCAGGACTTCTACCAGCGACTGCACGACGAGCACGTCGCCGCGTCGCAGCCGGTCCTGGAAAAAGAAAAGACTTTGAGGACACGCCTGCTGCGCGTGATGCGGCTCAAGATCGAAACGTTAGCGCCGTATCACGAGTTTGCAGGCGTGCTCTTCAAAACCGCCGCCGATCCGAGGAGTCCTTTAAATCCATTTGCTGAAGAATCAGATCCGGTGAGGGACGCGAGCATTCGTCTGTTTGATCAGGTGATCGAAGGATCGAAATCGCGAATCCCGAAGGATCTCCGGACAGAACTTCCCTATCTGCTTTGGGTTTATCACGTCGGCGTGATTCTCTTCTGGATTCACGATCCTTCGCCGAAGCAGCGCCGCACTTACCGCCTGATTGATCACACTGTCGAACTACTGGACCAGATGATTTCGCTGGCAAGCAATCCGTTAATGAGGCCGCTACGAAAGAGAGCGTTGAGACTGGTTGACGAAATAAAAGATGCGGCAGCCGACTCAGAACGCGAATGAGGTGATCATATGTCAGCCACATTGTTTAGCGACGCGCACAGTTCAAATTACAAACTACTTGTCCAACAGCCGGCTATTCCACAATTCCGCGAACTGCTAACGCAAGGTGTGCTGGCCGGATCCTTTGCATTGTTTACTCAGGCGATCATTTTCTCTTTCTTCATCGATAATTATTACAAACTCCTGATCGTCGGAGCGCTCCATGAGTTCCTGATAATTGGCGTTTTGACTGGCTTGGCCCAAGGACTTGTGTACTGGTGCTATACGCGTCTATTTCAGGCTAGATTCCGCCGGATAGCGCGCTTACTGACCTCGGTGGCGGTAGCCGCGCTTAGCTACCTCGTGCTTGAGTTTCTTTATCCTTCCGAAGCCGTACATCTTCCTTTAACAGCGTCGTGGGTTGGTCTTCAAGTAATTTGCTTCCTGGTGATGACAGGCTCTAAGCGCCGACCTTGGCGAGCCTTGATCTATGGCGTCGCCCGCGTAAACAGTCACCAGCGATTGCCGGCGTCATCCATTGGATTCCTGCTTCGACTCACTCTCTCGTTCCTTTGTTTTGAATCCATTTTCCTCTTCGTATGCGTGCTTCAGATGAACGAGAAGCTGAGGGATTTCGTCGTTTGGTGGCTTGTAGTCGCAGACTTCGTGATAGGGCTGGTGATCGCTCTAGTGAACCCAAGGTTTTGGCTCACGTTGTCTTTAGCAGTCGTGATCAACGCTCCGTGGTTATACATACTGTTGCTGTATCCCAATGAACCCCAGCTCATCAAGATCATCATTTTTGCCTATCTGTTGCTGTGGTGTGCGTTTCTACTGACGCGTTGGCGCCGTCTCGATCCGTTGTTTTCATCCATCCGCCAAGAGCTGAGGTATTACTACCTCGTTGACTAGGAGCAAACAATGAAAGTCGCAATTACAGGTGCAACTGGTTTCATCGGAGGACAACTCGCCGATCGTTTGGAAGCTGAAGTACACGAGACAGTAAGGCTCGATCGCTTAGGCGATGAGGCTAACAACAATCTAGTCCTAACGGATTTGTCAGACGTGGATTCGTTGACCCGAGCCTTTGACGGTTGCCGTTGCGTGGCACATTGCGCCGGCATCAATCGAGAGATCGGGGACCAGACGTTCCATCGTGTTCACATCGAGGGCACACGAAATGTAGTTGAGGCTGCCAAACGCGCCGGGGTCAGGAAAATAGTGTTGATGAGTTTCTTGCGCGCCAGGCCGAATTGTGGCTCTCCCTATCACGAGTCGAAATGGGCGGCGGAAGAGATCGTGCGCTACTCCGGTCTCGACTATACGATCATTAAGGCCGGTATCGTGTATGGTCGCGGCGATCACATGTTGGACCATCTCAGTCACGCATTACACACGTTCCCGTTGTTCGCGACCGTCGGCTTCGAAGAAAAAACGGTTCGGCCGTTAGCGGTCGAGGATCTGACACAGGTGATGCGTGCCGCACTGATTGATAATCGAATGAAAGGCCAGACAGTCGCTGCACTTGGCCCAGAAGAAATCTACTTGAGTGAGGCTGTCAGGCGAGTGGCAGATGTTATCGGCCACCACCCGCTGATGTTTCCCTTGCCCGTTTGGTGTCATAAACTGATGGCTCTTGTCTTTGAAAGGACGATGACCATACCTCTGACATCACAATCACAGGTTCGGATCCTTTCTGAGGGTGTGGTCAATCCCGCAACGCCAGTCTCGAAGTTACCTTACGATCTGCTACCGACGAGACGTTTCACCACAGATCAAATCCGCAACGGCTTGCCCAAGCCGGCTGCATTCTGTGTGACGGATTTGCGGTGGTGTCATTGATTCCTGAGCCGCAGATAAACGCAGATTCACACGGATCAGAAAACCTTAAGAGATAGCGTGATGCTTATTCTTTTTCTGATCTGTGTGAATCCGCGTTCATCTGCGGCTAAAAAATACCTTGACGTCCGGTTCCCGTTGCCGATTACTCTCTTCTCCCGATGCCTGACATTGCAATCATCGGCGGAGGGATCGGTGGTCTAAGTGCGGCCATCGCACTTCGTCAGCACGGATTTGACGCAGAGGTGTTTGAGCAAGCGCCGGTTCTTCTGGACCTCGGAGCTGCTATTGCTCTTTGGCCCAACGCAATGCGCACACTCCAGCATCTACGAATTGCTGATGAGATCCTTGACTCGGCTGGACTGATTGATCAGATTCGCTGGCTAACTCCGGACGGGCGCGTATTAAATTCCATCGGAATCGGTAACCCGAGCGCACCTGCAGTTGCGATTCACCGCGCTGACCTGCAACGAATACTGCTTAAAACTCTTCCATCTTCGGTAGTCCGTTTGGGACATAGTTTCGCCGACGCGCAACACCAAGGCGGATCAACGACTGTTAGCTTCAACGACTTGCCGTCAGTCTCGTGCCGTTATTTGATCGGCGCTGATGGTGTGCACTCAGATGTAAGAGGGCAAATCACTGAAACCCCTGTAGATCGATTTCGTGGTTACGTTGTTTGGCGTGGCATTGCGTCAACAACGCCTGACAAGATACCAAGCGACGCGGCCATGGAGTTACACGGTCGAGGCAAACGTTTTGGCATCGGGCCGGTAGGTCAGGGAAGAATTGGGTGGTGGGCGGCGGCGAATACTGAACTGGAAAACTTTGTCACAAAAGAGTCTATAGCTGACGCTCACGACGAACTACGTGAACTATTTGACGGATGGTATTCACCGGTTCTGAATCTGATCAGGTCGACTCCAACGATACTCCGAGCCGAAGCTTCTGACCGGTCTTCGAGTACGACCTGGGGACGTGGCCGCACGACCCTTCTCGGCGACGCGATTCATCCGACCACACCGAATCTCGGCCAGGGTGGATGTATGGCGATAGAAGACTCGCTGGTACTGGCTAGATGCTTTAGTAAGTACGGACTATCTGTCGAGGCACTGCGTGCCTACGAGCGGGTGCGTTATACGCGGACAAGCGCAATCACGTTCGTATCGCGTCTGTATGGTGAGATAGGACAATGGGAGAATGGTTTCGCCACCGCAGCGCGCAGCAAATTGATCGGCGCCTTACCAAACGTCTTGATCAAGCAACTGATGAAGCCTGTTTTTGATTACGACGCGTCCACAGTGAGGATCTGAGCAAAAGGCGACCTCTAATTCACCCCAGGCTTGAGTCCTGGGGACACGGGCGCCACTAAGGAGAAACCGTTTCAACGGTTTTCGTTCTCCCTTTCAACAACGACCCATCAGGTACGTTTAGCAGGGAAACCGTTGAAACGGTTTTGATTATTGAAGCCGGCCCGGACCCAGGCTAAAGCCTGGGTAGAATGAGACGCGGCCTTTGGTCTTAGGTCTTCGGCCTTGGGACTTGGGCCGTCGATGATCGTCAAGCGCTGAAACGACTCAAAGACCAAGACCAAAGGCCAAAGGCCGCTTTCAATAATCCGCCCCGCCGACTTACTATCTCTCCATGCTTGCAATTCAAGTTTTAGAAACCGGTGGACCGGAAGTGTTGACCGCAGTTGAGCGTCCGATCCCCGAACCCAAACCCAACGAGGCGATCGTTCAAGTCAAAGCAGCAGGTGTTAACTTCATCGACGTCTATTTTCGTGAAGGTCGGTATTCAGCACTGCTGCCTTTCATAAACGGCCAGGAAGGTGCGGGCGTCGTAACTGCGATCGGTTCAGAAGTAACCGATATCAAAGTCGGTGACCGCGTTGCTTACACTGGAACTCTCGGAAGTTATGCGGAGTACGCAGCCGTTCCCGCGGCCAGATTGATTCGCATACCAGACGGCCTGGAGTTCGAAGATGCAGCGGCGGCGATGCTTCAAGGCATGACAGCGCATTACCTCACGCACAGCACTTACAAACTCCAAAAGGGCGAAACGGCATTGGTCCATGCAGCCGCCGGCGGTGTTGGACTTCTCCTGGTGCAAATGGCGAAGCGAATTGGTGCGCGAGTAATTGCGACCGCCGGGACCACGGAGAAAACCAAGTTGGCTCGCGAAGCAGGAGCAGATGAGTGCATCGTTTATTCCGAGTCGGATTTTGAGAAGGAGACTCGACAACTGACAAACGGCCAGGGTGTCGATGTAATTTACGACGGTGTTGGCAAGGCAACGTTCGAAAAAGATCTCAACGTGCTGAAGCCGCGTGGCTATCTGGTTTTGTTTGGCGGCGCGAGTGGTGCGGTGCCGCCGTTCGATTTGATCAAGCTATCGCAGAAGGGCTCGTTGTACATCACGCGTCCGACCTTGGGTCACTACACTGTGACGCGCGAAGAACTCGAGTGGCGAGCCGGAGATGTGCTTGGGTGGGTGAAAAATGGCGAGCTGAAACTGAGAATTCATAAAAAGTATCCATTGCGGGATGCAGGCCAGGCTCATCGGGATTTGGAAGCCCGTAAAACTACGGGGAAACTGCTGCTGATTCCCTAGGAAAGCTGAGCCGCAGATTCACACAGATCGCACAGATTAGCAGAGACGTTTCTTCTCCTATCTGTGACGATCTGCGTAAATCTGCGGCTCCTTCTCTTTCCGGCCAAAATAGTCTTGACAGAGTTTTTCAACGCTGCTTATAGTGACTAACAGCTTCACATGAAGCGAGTGTCGTAATGATTAGCACCGGAACATTCTTTAACTTCGCCTTTACTTACCGCTTCTTCTTTAACGGAAGAGCGGCGAGGCGATGTTCGACAACCGGGTGCTGACGAATTAGCACAACGAGTTCTCAAACGAGCCAGCCGCGATTCAAAAAAGTCGCGGCTGGTTTTTTTGTTTTCAAATCTCGGATCTCAAATTCGATCGGCTGGAGAGGCTCTTGCAAAAGTCGGATCTTAGTGGAATGGAGTCAGTACCACTCGCGGTAGCGGGTGGGTGTAACCTTTGCCGATTGGTTGATTGCCGATGCCAATTGGCCCGTAACAACCATTCCAATCGGCAATCTAAAATCGGCAATCGGCAATGTTGAAGAACTCTCCCCAGGAGGCCACTATGGACATCGAACATTGGCGGAAGGAAATTGATGAAATCGACAGTGAATTACTCCGTTTGCTCAACGTGCGTGCCCGCCTCGCGATAAAGGTGGGCACACTCAAGCGCTCAACAGGATTGCCGCTGCGTGATCTCGATCGAGAGCAGTTTGTTCTCGATCGTCTTCAGGAAGCCAACAGTGGTCCGCTGGATCACGGAGCCGTTGACAGACTGTTTCGTCGTATCATGCGCGAGTCGAGACGCGTCGAAGCGCTCGCGGCGCAACACCCGAACGGCTCCAACCTGGCGAGCGCCAGTAACCCGACCAAACTAAGAGGTATTGCTTGACCACAGTTAAATCAAAACCGCGCGTCGCGTTTCAAGGCGAGCACGGTGCGTTTAGCGAAGAAGCAGCATTGAAAGCCCTCGGGCCCGACATCGAATTGGTACCGCGGCCAACATTCGCAGCGCTCTTCACAAGTATTGATGAAGAACTTGCAGACTACATCGTCGCACCTCTTGAGAACAGCATCATTGGACCAATTCAGCAGTCAGTCGACCTGATGCGCGAGAGCTCACTGATAAAGACCGGAGAAGTCGTGATTCCGATCGCCCAACACTTAATTGCCTGCCCGGGAGTTTCATTCTCGGAAATCGAAGTTGTTCAGTCGCACCCGGCGGCGCTCGCACAGTGTGGTCTATTCTTCGCAGCGCATCCTTATCTCAGCAAAGTTGAGGCAGAAGACACGGCAGGCAGCGTCAAACAAATCATGACGCGAGGCGATCGCGGTGTCGCCGCGATCGCCGGCATTCGCGCTGCACAGATCTACGGCGCCTCCGTTGTAAAAGCCGATATTCAGGACGACCCTAAAACTTATACGCGCTTCGCAGTGCTTGCCGCAGCTTCGTCTGGAGCGCGGAGCACCAGTTCTAAAATGAAAAGGAAGACGAAACATGCTAGTTAACATGTCATCCGGTGCCACTCGACAGGAGATCGATCACGTCATCGAACGGATCAAAGAGTGCGGTTTTCAAGCGCACGTTATTGAGGGCGCAGAGCGCACCGTAATCGGAGCTGTCGGAAGTAGTGGACGTCGATCAGAGATCGAAGCACTGCGCGCGGCGCCTGGCGTCGAGGCAGTAATTCAGATCGCGACCCCTTTCAAGCTTGTGAGTCGCCAATTACGACAAACGCGCACCGTCGTCGACGTAAGTGGCGTGAGGATTGGCGCCGAAGATTTGGTGGTGATGGCTGGACCTTGCTCAGTAGAATCGAGAGAGCAATTGTTGGAGACAGCACACGCTGTAAAGGCTTCCGGTGCTCGCTTGCTTCGCGGTGGAGCCTATAAGCCGCGCACATCACCGTACGACTTTCAGGGACTCGGCGTTGAGGCTCTCCACTTTTTGAAAGAAGCAAGCGAAGCGACTGGTTTGCCAATAGTGACGGAAGTGATGAGTGAGGTTGATGTCGAAACCGTCGCTGAATACGCAGACATGCTGCAGGTTGGCGCGAGAAACATGCAGAACTTCTCGCTCTTACGAAAGCTTGCAACCGTTTCCCGCCCGATCCTCTTGAAGCGTGGACCATCTGCAACGGTTAAGGAGTGGCTACTGGCAGCCGAGTACCTTCTCGCCGGAGGAAACTCGAATGTCGTTCTCTGTGAACGAGGAATCAAAACCTTCGAGACCGCGACCCGAAACACGTTGGATCTTGCAGCGGTTGCGTTAGTGAAAGAACTGTCGCATCTACCAGTCATTGCCGACCCATCACACGGCACGGGAATGCGCAGCTTGATAACGCCTATGTCAAAGGCAGCGGTTGGAGCGGGCGCGGACGGGCTAATGATTGAGGTTCATCCATGTCCGGAGCGTGCGCTCTCTGATGGACCACAGTCATTGGATCTCAACGGATTTGCTGAATTGATGAAGGAATTGAGAAAAGATCCATTGCGAGTGATAAAGGCTGCATAAAACAACCGAGCGGCTAGACGTGTTTCGCTTGAGAGAACGGTGAACGTCTAGCCGCTGGTTGTTAACGCTGACGGAAGAATAGTTCGGGTGTTTTTAAGGTTCACGAAATGGTTCTCGTGCTTTTCGCGGCAGTTCTTTCTCGTTCCTGATAATCGTTCCATCAATCGCATTCACCCAAACATGATTTATCGTCGGGCTATTCTCATCTCCGCTCAGAATGCTGATGTGGTAAAAGACAAAACCATCCTTCGCCAGTTTTCCAGGTTCTTCCCAGCGCTCAGCTTGAAGACTGGATTCTAAGACCTTACCCGGCTGTTGGCTGATGGCAATTTGAATTGCCTGGTCCATAGGAATTCTCGCAAGGCGCACCAGCGCGGCATTCCTGGTATCTCTTGCCTTTAGCTCTTCCATTTGCCGAGCAGTTCTGGCCTCGTCTTCGTACAGATAGGTATAGGCTACGGCTCTTTCTTCTAGCTCTCGGAGTAACCGCGCAAGTTTGAGTTTATCTTCAGGCGTCGCTTGGTCCTTTGATTGCAGCTCTTCCATTTGCCGCTTTAGCCTGGCCTCGTCTTCACTAGTAAAAGGTTCCTTTCTGCGCTGCGCTTCCTTTTGCCCCGCGCGCAAGCCATCGCGATATTCGACAGATTGTCTGTCCAGTCTCTCTTTCTCCTTTTCCCGTTCCTTCTGCTTCGTTTCCTGTTCCTGTGTGACAGCAGAACCAAACGGGTCCACATCAAACCGCATAGCCAACGCCATTGCCGTCACTGATGGTACCGCCAGCAATAACACGACGCCGATTAATACCAGCTTTCTTGATCGTGGATACAATTTCGATTTGTTCATTAATGACATGACTCGAACCTCCAGGATGTCAGCATCAGCGATGCCTACGGTTGCGTTAACGGAGAGACGACTAAGAGGCGGCGCCGCACTTGCGAGTGTGACAAGCGATCGAGCGTACACATCCGGCTCGAGCACTCGATCAGCCACAAGTTCGTCACATAACAGCTCCCTGGTTTGCTTGATTCGCCTGCGCAGAAGGGCCGCAACGGGGTGGAAGGACAACAGTACAAAGACGAGTTCGTAGAAGAGATTCAAAACATAATCGCGTCGGTTGACATGAACAAACTCGTGCGCGATCGCCGAGGTCAACAATTCGACATTGCCCTCATGTATAAGCTTCGCCGGAAGAATAATCAGCGGCTTACGAAGACCGAGGGTCACAGGAATAGGAAGCGAGTCGGAGCAAAGGATCTGAACGTTTTTTTGTCCGATCAAGTGCTGACACTTTGCGAGAACAGCGTCCAGAACCTCGCTGGCCTCAGCGTGCCGGCCTGAATCCGTAATGCGACGCGTGCCGCGCCAGGCTCTAAAAAGTCGGATTAGCCCGAATACCAGGAACGCTACATAAACAGCGATGATCGCCTGGGCCACAAGTGGGTTCAGAAGAAACGGACCAGCTGACTGACGTGCTGTCGTTCGCGCGGCAGTAAATGGTTCTGGTGAGACGTCTACTGCTGTCCATTGGCCTATCGGAATGTTCTCGCGAGCAACAGACGCAGGTTCGTTATTAAGCCCGAGACGCGAAGTTGCAACGGACGGAACCAGAAGTGACAGGAGCAGGGCCGCTACCCAAACCCAGTGGCGGTATTTCGCTGAGGACTGATTGAGTAACCATACGCCAACAGCCGCTGCAGAGGCGATGAGTGGAATCTGCCAAATCGCGTTAAGTAAAAAGGTCAGAAGCAATTCACTTGTTTTCATGTAATTCCTCCTGAACTTCGGCTACGAGTTCTTGCAGACGCGCGAGTTTGGCGGGTGTCAGGTGTTTCGTTTCGACCAAACTCATCACAAGGCTTTCAGCAGAACCGCCGAAGAGCCGGTCGACAACATCGATGACCTGCTTGCTGATTGCTTTTTCGCGGGTAATGGACGGTCTGTAAAAGTAAGCGCGGTCTTTGAGCGTTCGTTTCACTTTGCCTTTACGGTGAAGGATATTGAGCATCGTCTGCACTGTGGTATAGGCCAGTTCTCGCTTGAGTTTTTGCTGTACCACCTGCACGTTGGCCGGACCTGTTTCCCAGAGCACGTCCATGACTTCCATTTCCAGCGGGGTCAGATGCTGAGTCTTTTGTCGCGCCATTCTACGTCGTCTCCTAATTTTTTAGGAGTATAGAGATCAGGCAGGACGGCTGTCAACTAATTTTTTAGGAGACGCGAGGAATACAGATTCATTGAGCCATTACCTGTTGGACTGCTCGGAACGCTGATCTCTTCGCTTATTCTGCGAAGGAAATCCAAAGAGCGCGGAAGTGCAGAAGTGGTTACGACCCCGGTTTGAGTCGCTGGATGGGCTTCTTTTTCCGTCGACCGGTGACTACGTGAGCGGCAAAGGTGATAGCGTAGCCGTCCCCTTTTTCATAACGAACAACGGCGGCGGCAATGTGCTGTGAGATTTTCTCAAGAGTCTCCGGCGTCTGTGCCTTGAGCAATGCGGCCGTTCGAACACCGGCTTTTAGTTCCGACTCAAAGAGAAAGTTTGGACTGGACACAAGCCATTCGGAAAAAACTGTTTCGAAGTTGAAAGTCGACGGATCGAATCCCGCCTTCGTCAGCACAGCCTGGCAAGCTCTGGGTTGACTGAAGGCATAGCACTCGGGGCCTTGAGGAACGCCTACATCCTGGTTCGCATACTCAGTGATCGCATCCTGAACGATCTTCGCACCCACACTCAGTCGAGGATCGGCCCAAACAGTGAACCCAATTCTTCCTCCCGCACGCAACACTCGCGAGCTCTCACTAATAACTCCTTGAGGATCGGCCATGTGAAGCAATCCGAAATTGATCATGACCACGTCAAACGATTCGTCGGGAAACTCCAATGCGTGCGCGTCGCCCTCACGAAACTCAATTGTCGGATTCTGCGCACGCGCCAGGCGGACCATCTCTGACGAGAAATCGACTCCTATCGGTTCAGCCCCGGCGGCCTCAGATGCGGCGGCAACGTAGCCTGGGCCACAGGCGAGATCCAAAACTCGCACACCATTCCGGATATTTACTGCGACGAGTAACGCCGGGATAAAGCTTCGCGTCAGACTACTCCAGGCTGCGTCATATTTCTCAGCAACTCGCTGCCAACTTTTATGCTCAAACTCTGCAAATTCGCTCACGGTCGATTCTCAACTTATCAGTCGTCTCGTTAGAGAAAGTTAACTTTCACGCAACCACCCGTCGGGCGTGTGACGAAACTGCTCCCTCATCGCGACTACAAACTGCCCGGCATCCGGCTCCCAGCGAAGCCGCTCAACGCGTATCTCAGGATGCTGAACAAAAAGCACATTGAAGGAATTCGCTTCACCGCGTCCTCGAGAGGAAGCCGCCGTGCCAGCAGACACCACCAACGCTGAGTGACCTTTTATGTTGTAACGTTTCGCGGTATGGCCCGTGTGGCTTACATGCAAGTGGCCTGCAAGAAAAAGATCAGCCCCACAGTTGGCCAACATCTCCATCGCCATACGCGAACGTCCGACTAAATCTCCTTCGTCATGCCCTTCCGGCAGATCGAACGGGTGATGTGTCACGATCGCCTTTGTGACCTCGTCAGGCAATGGACACAGTTTCTCCCGCACTGATTCAATCTGCGACTGGTTAACGCGGCCTCCTTTGAAAGTAAATGATCGGGCAGTGTTCAGGCCGACGATGGCAATCTCGTCGTCGGCATGAAACGGTTGCAAGTCTTCAGTTATGTATCGCCGGTACTTATCCAACGGTTGGAAAAACCGTGTGAACAGGTTGTGTAGCGGCACGTCATGATTTCCCGGCACCACGATTTG
>DATJKB010000462.1:0-5221 GCA_035491875.1 Pyrinomonadaceae bacterium
ACGTCTTCGTGGGATCTACAAACACACATACTTGAGTTTCCAACGGCTGGCCCATTGGTTTAAAGGCCAGTGTGTCTGTAGCAGATAGTCGGTGATCGGTGTTGTCAGCCGTGGCATAGACTGCCACCTTTCTGCCTTCGATTGGTCCCTCAAGCTCAAGCGACTCTGTTGTTGCTGAAGGTTGAATTGATGACGCCGACGTCAGTTGGCTTTTCGCCATTACCAATGCCGAAGATGATGCGACAAGGAAACCACGACGATCTATTTTCATAATTTACGACTTTACCACAGTTAAATACCGGTTTAGAGCACGCGGTTCGGTCCCGTGACCCCTACCAATAGACTCAATTGGGCCACCGACAATTCCGTACAAACGCCCCAGAAATACACGATCCTTAGCCCTGTCAACAACCATTGGTAATCCCCTTTTTCCGGCTGGGGACAAGATGCTATACTCCGCGCCGTCTCCGGTTCTTAAGCTCGTCAGAAATCAATCCAAAGGAATAACTAAATGAAAAAAATCCTCATCACACTGGTCGTGGTAATAGGTTTGGCAGTAGCTGCCACGATTGCCCCACTCTTTAATGCCGGCGCTCAAAACTCAAATAAGTTTCGCCGCGCCAATGGAAAAGCAATCAAGGATCAATACATCGTCGTTCTCAAGAATGATGCCGATCCCGACGCTAATTCAATGCGCTTATCCCGTGAGTTTGGCGGAGATCGCAGCGGCGGCTTTACGTTTCGGAGCGCAATTAAAGGCTTTTCGGTTCGCATGAACGAGAACCAAGCCGCAAAGATGGCTGAAGATCCTCGAGTAGAGTTTGTCGAAGAAGACAGTGAAGTGACCGCGGACGCCACGCAAACTGGCGCTACCTGGGGACTAGATCGGATAGATCAGCGAGATCTGCCGCTCGACGGGAACTATACTTATAACGCGACAGGCACAGGTGTGACCGCTTACATCATCGACACGGGCATTCGAACGACACACACCCAATTCGGCGGTCGCGCGATTTCGGGATTCACCTCGATTAGCGACGGCAACGGAACCAACGATTGTCATGGCCACGGAACGCACGTTTCGGGCACCGTTGGAGGATCGACCTACGGTGTTGCGAAGAACGTTACGTTGGTCGCCGTTCGCGTTCTTAATTGCCAGGGCTCCGGCAGCAACTCCGGCGTGATCGCCGGCGTCGATTGGGTAACCTCCGATCACGCAGCGGGCGCACCGGCCGTAGCCAACATGAGTCTGGGCGGCGGCATTTCAGATGCCCTCGACGCAGCCGTTGCGAATTCAGTCGCCGACGGCGTTACCTATGCGATTGCAGCCGGCAACAGTAATGCGGACGCTTGCAACTCTTCACCAGCGCGCGAACCCAGCGCAATCACAGTTGGATCAACCACTATCACCGATGCGCGTTCGTCCTTCTCCAATTTCGGCACATGCGTAGATATCTTCGCGCCAGGTTCCAGCATCACTTCGTCCTGGAACACGAGCGACACGGCGACGAATACAATCTCTGGCACCTCAATGGCAACACCACACGTTGCCGGCGTGGCAGCTCTATTCTTGGAGACAAATCCTACCGCATCACCTGCGACCGTGAACGCTGCGATCGAAAACAGCGCCACGCTGAATCATGTAAGTAACCCGGGAAGCGGGTCGCCGAATCGGTTGCTTTACTCGTTGTTGACGGCGGCCCCACCATCGACACCGACACCGACACCCACTCCAACTCCAACACCCTGCGTCTTATTGCCTAACGGTAAGTGTAAGAGGAACTAACTTTTTGAATCGGCGCCAAGGCATTGAGGCCGTTCGGAGAACTTCCGAACGGCCTTTCTGCTTCGCGCGTTGACTGCGCGTTGACTGACAGACAGTAAGGAAAATCCGCCTGGTCCACTGCGTTCGGTAACTCGGCATTCACTATGTTCGCTTGTGACTTGTTCTCAATCTCCGATCTCGTATGCTGGCCTAACCAAATCGTTAAACCTCCGGTTTCACACAGCGAATCGTAATAAACCTGCAATTGATTTCTTAACAAATCTATTGAAATTCCACAGTTAGCAACGTTCCACCACGTTTGTATTAATGGCATCGTGATTGCCATTAAGACCACGTAAAGGAGAACGTCATGAAAACTAATTTGCTAGCGAAGAAAGTGATCGGAGTGGTTTTTGGTCTATCTCTCCTTCTTGGAATAGGATTGGCTTCGACCTCTGAGGCTCAAGCCCAGTATCGCGACCCATCGTGGCAACGCGAACAGATAAGGCGTCAACGCGAATGGGAACGTGAGCAGCGCCGGCGTCAGCGAGAGGCACAGCGCGATTATCGCTATCGCGATTATGGGTATAACGATAATCTACCCTACTACGGCGGTTCAGCTCAGCTTCGTCAGACTGCATTGAACGCAGGCTATAACGAAGGTATTAAGGAAGGGCGTAAGGACCGAGACAGAGGTGAACGTTTCGAGTACCGCGATGAAGAGGACTATCGCAACGCGAATACTGACTACAGTTCGCGCTTAGGCAATAGGGCCCTGTATGAGCAGTATTTCCGACAGGGTTTTGCGAACGGTTACACTGATGGTTACAGAGGGTACTAACAACCTTCTCTCTAATTTGATCACTGACGGCGAGCTGAGTGCTCGCCGTTTTTCTTTTGCGCTGCTGGAGGCAAACCAAGAAGCGGCTCTGAAGAAACTCACGAAGCGGCCGGCGCGCTGACAACTTTTTACAATTCAGGTGCAGATGGTGGCAACTTTCTGCCGGTTCTCGATGTATGCTCTCGCCCAGTATGTTCCGAGGCGCAATCAGGAAACTCTCGCTGCGACAAAAGTTGTTGATATTAGCCTCAGTGGGCGTGTTACTCCCCATCCTCGTGTTGACTTATCTACAGTATCAATCACTCACAGAACTCGAGAACAAAACCAAAGGTGCCTTCAAGGACAACCTGCGACAGGGGGTAACAATTGTAGAACAACGAATGAGACAACGTTTGCAAGACGTCGCGGCCCAAACACTGAACCCGATCAGCAGCATGCACCTTCCGTCGCGAAGCGTTCCGGAGGACGGTGCGGAAGAGATCGAAAAATATTTTGCAGACGTAAAGCGTTCGCATCCTGAGATCGAGGAGATCTTCGTTTTCGCCTACGCCGATGGCCCAGAAGGAACAAATCGTTATGCGTACTGGTATTCAGACAAACTTGAGAGAATCGCACAAGCAGAATTCACTCCTACGCAGTCCCACATTCTCTCTCTCTTTGAAAAATCGTCGATGGCCCAAAGTTTTCTCGACGGTAATCGCAAGTATTTATTCCTACATGATTCCTCGCCGATCAGTGGCATGCGTCAAGGAACATATCTCTTTTATCCGTTGAACGATCTGCAGAACGGTTTTGCAGGTGTCTTACTAAAACAAGATTTCGTCACCAATAACTTAATGGCCGGTACTATAAGGCCGCTTATTGATTCGCACTCCCCCACTATGGCCATCACGATTAGCGATGAAAACAACCAGGTACTTTATTCAAACGCGGCACCCAAAAATGGACACCTTCTCGTAACCAGTCTTGATCGTCCGTTCTCCAGTTGGAACGCAGCTGTAGGCCTCAAGGATACAAATCTCGATGAACTGGCGCGCGACAGTTTCTTGCATAGCGCCGGGACCACGGTCATCGTGTTGGTGTTTTTACTTGGTGGGATCGCACTGACCATCCGGGCAACTGACCGCGAAGCACGTCTGGCCCAGGCGAAATCAACTTTCGTTGCAAATGTCTCTCATGAATTAAAGACACCTCTATCGCTAATCAGCCTCTTTTCCGAAATCCTCGAACTGGGGCGCGTTAACAATGAAGCGAAGAAGGCGGAGTACTACGGGATCATCAGGCATGAAAGTCGCCGCTTAAACAAGACGATAGATAACATCCTCGACTTCTCCAGGATCGAGGCGGGACGAAAAACGTATGAACTCGTTGATGGTGATATGGCAGATGTGATCGATAACGTGCTTTCTACGCACCGCTATCAGGTCATCAATTCCGGCTTCGACATTCAAACAGACATCCAGGCCGGTCTGCCGTCAGTCTCGATTGATCGTGATGCCATGGCGCAGGCCATCTCAAATCTGCTTGATAATGCCATTAAATACTCAGGCAAGGTGAAGCAGGTTTCGATTACAGCCAAAACGGTCGAATCCGATTTATCAATTGAAATAGCAGATCAAGGTGTTGGAATTCCACGGGCTGAACAGGCAAAGATCTTCGAGAAGTTTTACCGCGTGGGTAACGGACTCGTTCATGATGTGAAGGGCAGTGGTCTTGGACTATCTCTGGTGAAGCACATTATCGAAGCTCACAAGGGAACCATCTCTGTCGAAAGCGACGTCGGCAAAGGGACCAGGTTTACGATTTTACTTCCAATCTCTCGCAGTGGAACACAGTCAGTACCGTAACGCGGTAGCGTCGGGTCTCCGTTTTACACGCGACGTTGAGTATTGCCGCACCGACCCGACGCTACCGCGTTACGGTACTGACTGTGTCCTACTGAGGTTGTATTCAAGGTTCATAGGAGAAACACTTGGTCAAAGTCCTGATAATCGAAGATGAACCCAATATGATTGTCGGGTTGAAGGATAGTTGTGAGTATGAAGGCTACGAGGTCTCCGTGGCACGTAATGGGAAAGAAGGGTTGGAGAAAGCATCGACTGAGAAAGTTGACATCATTCTGCTCGACGTGATGTTGCCTTTGATGAGCGGAATAGATGTGTGTCGCACATTACGCACTCGCGGGATCGAAACTCCAATTCTCATGCTGACTGCTCGGGGTGAGGAGATGGACAAGGTAGTCGGACTCGAAGTTGGCGCAGACGATTACGTGACGAAACCATTTAGCATAAAGGAACTGCTCGCGCGCATCAGGGCCCATTTGCGAAGGGCGACAAAGCAAGTCGCAGCAATCGAAAGTTTTAGTTTCGGCGATGTAGAGTTGAATTTTAAGAAATACGCGGCCCGCAAACGTGGACAAGTATTAGATCTCTCAGCCCGCGAGTTTGAGATCTTGCACTACCTGATCCGGCGTAGAGGTGAAATCGTCACACGCGATCAGCTGCTTGACGAGGTTTGGGGGTATGACAGCACCCCGGTTACGAGGACAGTTGATAACCATATCGCCAGGTTGCGGCAGAAGATCGAACCAGACCCATCGGCGCCACGGCACATTA
>DATJKB010000463.1:0-5764 GCA_035491875.1 Pyrinomonadaceae bacterium
ATGAAGCCGCGCACTGTGAGACTCTTCTTCAAGATGGAGAGCATGGTTGCCGCTAAGAGGTTGGGACCGTGATCTGGTCCAGTGGCGTTGTAGTGGGCGATTAGGCCGCAAACAGGAATACGCGCGAAAGCATTGAGCAAAGGCAATACGGTTTGCCAGACTGCGCCGCCGACGTTCTCGAAGTAAACATCAATGCCCTCCGGACAGGCCGCTGACAACTGAGTGGCGAAATCGGGTGCCTTGTGATCGACGACAGCGTCGAAACCGAGCTCGGTTTTCACGTATGCGCATTTCTCCGGGCCGCCCGCGATGCCGACGGCTCTTGCGCGGGCTATCTTGGCAAGTTGGCCCACCATCGACCCAACGGGTCCGCTTGCCGCCGCGACGACAACGGTCTCACCGGGTTTTGGCCTGCCGATCACATGTAGTCCACCGTACGCGGTGAAGCCAGGCATCCCGAGCGCTCCAAGTCCGGTAGTCACCGGAGCAACGGACGGGTCGAGCTTGCGCAGGCTGCGATCGAAAAGCGCGTGGGTGCGCCATCCTGTTGGAGCCAGGACGATGTCGCCTTCCGAATAGGTGGAATGATTCGAAGCGACGACTGTGGCTACGGATTCACCGGGCATAACCGCGCCAAGTTTGGTCGGCGGCGCATACGACTTGCGGTCATCCATTCGGCCGCGCATGTAAGGATCGAGCGAAAGATACTGCACACGAACCAGGAACTGACCAGGACCGGGCGTTGGGATTGCAGCCTCCTCCAGACGAAAGTCGCTGAGAGTTGGCTTCCCCGTCGGTCGAGCGGCAAGAACGATTTGACGGGATGTGTTTGCCGAACTACGTGTTGATGAGTCATTCATTGGTTCACTTCCTGATGGTGGTCCTATCGATGTCTACGAATTTTGAGCGAGCTGAAACCACCGTTGTCGGCGCCGTGGCGCAGCTCGACGGTCACTTCACAACCTCAAAATCGATCCACTCCGAAGTGGTCCGGTTGTCATTCAGGTCCTTGATCAAGAGCTGCAACGCATAATCTCCGGGCGGCATCTGTGGTGCCAATCGCATATATCCGTAATCCGAGAGCCGACTGAGATCGGTTTGAGGTTCCAGTTGTATTACCTGCGCCGGATAATCGGTTACGACTTCGCCGTCCTTATATAAGCGAACCTGAACTGACAAGTTGGGCTGCTGCGACGACTTCGCCAAAGCCGCATTATAGATTCTGTACGAGTAACCCAGGATTGAACTCGGTCGGAACTTCCGGATCGCCGGTTGTGAAAGCGATGCGACTGGCGAGAATCCGCCTTGAGAGGGTACGATCGCCGGCATCACGGGTTTGCCGTTTTGGATAGTTACTTCACCCACAGCCAGACCCGCCAAGTGCAGATTCTTCTTCTTCAGATCCGGAACGTCAATCTGTTGTCCGACAGAACCTAGCAACCTTGAAGAGGCGTCGCGAATCGCCACCCTGAAATTGTAGAAACCGGACTTTTTGACTGGTATGTCAGCGGAGTAGATCAGACCGTTGCGGATGATGTCGTCAAGGTTTGCCTCCGGAAAACGAATCGTATGAGTGTGATTAAACTCTTCCACGACTTCGTTCTTTTCATTCAAAGTCACAGCCACAACATCGAAGACACCTTTCTTGAGTCCATTTGGCTCGTCGACAAAAGAAATCTGATTCCCATCCAAGTGCACCAGGGTGCGAATGAAGCTGCCTTCCGACGCCGTGTTTCCGAAGAACGCCGTGAGTTTTAGATTCAACCCAGGATTTGGCAGTGGCGCAGCTATCGCTTCATAGAGTTCACTATCGCCGGTTCTCTTCTTCGGGCGCACCGCTTCGTCTGTTACTCCCATGAATCCTGAACGGGCCCGGACACTCAATTCGGGTCGCCTAACCTTGATTTCTACCTTGTTGAACTTCTCGCGCTTGAACGTGTCCGCGTCCGGTTGGTAGGCGATGAGGTAGTAACCTTTCTCCAAATTGAGCACGCGACGTATTGGGATATCGAGAGAGTTGATATTCCTAAAGAACCTGCCGCCTGTTTCGTTTGCTAGCTGCCTCATTCCGCCATCTCTGATTCCATCGTTTGCCTGCCTCAGGGCACTGGTTTGGGCAGTGGCATGGATGTCTCCGTCGCGCCCTGACATGTTGGTGAACTCATCTTCAGCGGTGATGACTCCAGGAATCTGAAGGCCACGTACATCGATGGTATTGAAGACCACCGAAGCTCGATTAGCAGCGTCAATTAGACGAGTTACAGCGTCTATATTGTCCACATTGGGCGTCATCATCACTGTCGGGTTCGCCGCCGGCCCTTTGGTTTCAAGCTCTGGTAACATCAGCGAAATACTGTCGCTGAGGACAAAGACTGTCTTACGGCCTGGGACTCGCTGGAGACCACGAGTGATATAGCTCAGCACGCCGAACAAGCCCACGATTTGGTTCTCTCGCACGCTGTTTTCGATCCGACCTCGACTTCGACGATCGGCGTCACTTTCGATGGTCCTAACGCCGCCCCGGGGTTTCATAAACGTCGTGGGCCGGGCACGCCCAAAAAAATCACCACTGTTCTCGTTCTCGTTGCATATTCCTCGTGGTGGATACCAGCGGATCTTCCGAGCTACACGCAGGAGCTGCGCTTTGTCGGAAGTGTAATGCTGCAAGGTACTGCTCCCGCCTCGAGTTTGATAGATGGCGACGAGATCGTTAGGCTGCATCTGCTCTTGAATAAACTTCTCCAGAGCGCCTCTGGAAGCATTCAATCCTACGAAGGACGACTCACAGCTGCCGTCGTCTACTACGAAGGTCAATATGCGGCCGCCATTCGCCGAGTTCGTGACTGACTGAGGCGCCGGTGGCTGACCCTTTTCGGCAGATCGTTTAGCGTCGGCGGTTTGAAGCCGCGTTCGTTCGGGAACTTCGGTGTTGAAATAATAGACTGAAACAATCTTTTGCGGCTTTCCATCCTGAAAGACTTCGAAGTCGCTTGCGCTCAGATCCTTGATCTGATTCCCGCTCTTGTCAGTCACCACGGCATCGATCTGAACGAGGTTAGTCGTTATGCGGACGACGTCGTCCGGTGGCGGCTGTTGTTTCTGTTGTGCCCTAACGGGAGGAAGTGTTCCTGGAGTGATTGATACCAGAATCAGGAGAGAAACAAGATGCTTCACAAAGTCAAAATTCGGCTGATGATGGAATTGATTGTTACCGATCATTGTTCGATAGTTTAACGATATAACTGTCACCATCCCTTTATCAAGGAGCTCGGAAATGGTATCTGAGGCTGCACACAGAAACCATCTTCTGTGTCGTTGACGCCTTCAGGAATCAGTGGCCAGCTGAAAGGTACGGTCTGTGTTGCCTGATAAATTCAAGTTCACAGTAATCGCTGATCGAGGTCAGCAAACCATTTTCAAGCACATCGCGAAGCTCAATGTTAGATAATCCGCTCTTGCGAATGATGGCGTATAGTTCATCACCAGAAGAACACTGTTACGAGGACTGAAAATGAAAACAAAATGCGCAGCTGTACTCCCGTTGTTCTTGCTGTTGCTGTCAATGGTCGACGTTCAAGGTCAAAGCGCTGCGGTAGAAAAACTCCAGGTACCCGGTTTGGTTCAACCTGTCGAGATCCTCAGGGATCGCTGGGGCATCTCTCACATCTATGCCCAGAATGAAGCAGATCTCTTTTTCGCGCAGGGGTACAACGTGGCCCGCGATCGCCTCTTCCAACTCGAACTCTGGCGACGCCAGGCGACCGGGACCGTTTCCGACTTCCTGGGTCGGAAAGCGCTCAAACGCGACATCGGGACGCGTCTGTTTCTATTTCGAGGTGATCTGAAACAAGAACTTAACTGGTACCACCCGCACGGCGAAACAATCATCAATGCGTTCGTCAACGGCATCAATACCTACGTCGATGAAACAATTAGTAACCCCAACTTGCTTTCGCCCGAATTTAAGATGCTGGGGATTAAACCTGGAAAGTGGACAGCCGCTGTTGTCATCTCTCGCTTTAACGGCTTGCTCGCAAACGTGACGCAAGAGCTGAACTTAGCACAAGCAATTCGAGTGCTTGGTGCAGACCGTGTGAATGACCTTGAGTATTTTCAGCCAGCCCGCCCAAAGCTCGACATAGATCCGTCCATCGACCAAACGCTTCTTACACGAGCGGTGCTCGACCTCTACAACGCTTTTCGCGAGCCAATAAGATTCGTGGCCGAAGATCTGATGCCCGAGTATCGAGGCAGCGCAAACCTACGCACGGTTGTGAATGACTCGGCGGCCGTGTCAGCAATCGACCTAAGTCAACGCCGCGAGGATATCGGAAGCAATAACTGGGTCGTGAGTGGAAAGCTGACGCCGGGTGGGTTTCCTATGCTGATGAATGATCCGCATCGCACTCAAAGCGTCCCAAGTCTGCGTTACTGGGTGCACCTTGTAGCTCCCGGTTGGAACGTCATTGGAGCCGGCGAACCTGCCTTGCCGGGAGTCTCCATTGGTCATAACGAGTTTGGAGCCTGGGGCCTCACAATCTTCGGTGGCGACACTGAAGACCTTTACGTTTACGACCTCAATCCAACCAACCCATTGCAATACAAGTACAGTGGGAAGTGGGAAACGATGCGTGTGGTTAAAGACACGGTTGCGATCGAGGGTGAAGCGCCGGCGTCGGTTGAACTTCGCTACACACGACATGGCCCGGTCATACACCTGGACGAGGAACATCACAAGGCGTACGCGGTGCGAGCGGCATGGATGGAAATTGGCAGCGCGCCATATCTGGCTAGTCTGAGAATGGACCAGGCACGCAACTGGTCAGAATTCCGAGAAGCTTGCAGCTACAGCCTGATTCCCTCCGAAAACATGGTCTGGGCCGATCGCGACGGCAACATTGGTTATCAGGCCGTTGGTATTTCACCGTTGCGGCCCGGCTGGAGCGGTCTTGTTCCCGTTCCGGGCGACGGAAAGTACGAGTGGGCTGGTTATCTTCCGATCAAGCAGTTGCCAAATGTGTTTAATCCGGAAAAGGGTTTCTGGAATACATCGAATAACTATCTAATTCCCGCTGGCTGGCCGCACAAAGACGCGTTGCACTACAGCTGGGCAGATCCTTATCGTGCCTCGCGTGTAGCAGAAGTGCTCGCGTCCGGCCAGCTGTTTACCGTGGCTGAAATGGTGAGGCTTCAGAACGACGATCTTTCCCTTCCGGCTCGCAGCCTGGTGCCGCTGTTGCAGAATCTCAGTTTCAATGATCAGGCAACGGCAAGTGGTCGCAACAGGTTGTTGGGGTGGAATTACATTTTGGATAAGGACTCCGTACCAGCCGGCATCTACGAAATGTGGCAGCGGCGCATTCAGACGAATATGCGTGAGTTGCTCGTGCCGAGAGATGCGCAAGCGTTTATTGGGAACCTGAACTTAAAGCGGATAGTTGATTGGTTGTTTGCCCCCGATGGGAGGTTTGGTCCCGACCCAATCGCCGGAAGAAACAACTTGCTAACCAAAAGTCTCACTGAAGCAGTTGCGGAACTCAATCGTCGCTTCGGTGCTGACATGGAGAAGTGGAAACTCGGCGCTTATCATCATGCTCTGATCAGGCATCCGCTGGACTCGGTATTGAAACCCGAACTCCAAGCGAAGTTCAACGTCGGTGATAGACCACGCGGTGGTGATAGCTACACGGTCACGGCTACTGCCGGCGGCGACAATCAAACGTCCGGTGGCTCGTTCAAGATCATCATTGATACAGAGGATTGG
>DATJKB010000464.1:0-19696 GCA_035491875.1 Pyrinomonadaceae bacterium
CCAACCTGAGTCGGGCTGGCATTGTTCACTGTGAAAGCTACCGGGATGAGCTTGGCCGTCAACACGGTGTACTGAATCTCATTCGAAACTTGTCCGACGGAATTAGTGACAGTGATTTTGTAGTTACCATTCGGAACCGGAGGAGTCGTTACCACAATCTGATTCGGCGTCCATGAGTTAACAGTTGCGGTGGTCGTTCCGAATTTCACAGTGCCGGTCGAAGTGCCAAAGTTCTTGCCGCCGATAGTCACTTTCACACCCGGTTGTCCACTCGTTGGTCCAATGGATCCGATTGCCGGCGACGCTGCGCCTTCCGTGAACTGCCACACAGAAACCGTATGCGCCGCCAACAAGAAGTTGTTGACCGGGTTGTTCCCACCGGATCCTGAAGCAACCGAAAGCGAAAGACCTCCCAGCAAGCCTGTCAATTGATCTGAATAAGTGCCTGCTGGAAGAGACGTATTCAAGCCGCTGATGGCGTATGACGTGGTTTCGTTCTTGTTAATGGCAACGAGCACGACGTTTCCAAAGAACTTCCGTTCGTAGATGTACACGTCGCTGTTAATCCAACGCTGCTTCATTGAGCCGTAGGCCACGGCCGGGTTGTTGCGGCGCAACGTCGAAAGCTTGCTGATGAGCTGGTAAGCCGTTGTATTGGAGTTGAACGCATTCATCATTGGACGGTTGTAAGGGTCGCTGCCGCCGCTCGTGTCATTGTGCAGGTATTGTTCAGTGCCGTAATAGATACAAGGAATGCCACGGCTTGTAAGAGTGAATGCAATTGCTTGATGCAGGCGATTATTGTTGTTGTTGATGGAAAGGAAGCGTGACATGTCGTGGTTGTCGATGAAGGTTACAAGGTCATCTTTCCACGTAAAGTCCACCGCTTCCTTCGAGATGACGGAATCAATTTCTAAGAAGGGCGCGTTTGACCCGAAGACATTTCGAATTGCCATGTTGAGCGGAAAATCTATTAAAGAGATTCCACTCTTATTCGCAAACTTGTAGGAGTCGTGATACAGCGGATCTGCCGTGTTTCCCTGATACCATTCACCAAACAGAAAACTATCGCCGAATGTGTAAATTGAATTTGCAAGCGTGTACTGCCATCCCCAACTCGAGTGTTTCACCGCATCGAGACGGAAGCCGTCTGCTCCGTGCTGCTGAAAGAGCTGCGCAGCTGCTTTTAAGTAGGCGTCTATCTTCGCATGTTCCTGATTCAGATCCGCGAGATCAAACAAAGAGAAGTACTGGACCTGATAGCGATCGTCCCACCCGCCGCCGGAGATGTTTGCATTGTGGTGAAAATAACCGTTGGTATCGTTTGTGAAATTACCGAGTAACACGCCATTATCGTAAAGCGCTCCATACTCGCCGGCATTGTCCTGGGTTGAATGATTGGGTGCGAAGTCGACAACGACCTTTATTCCATTTTGATGAGCGGCAGTTACAAGATTGTCAAAGTCGGTCCAATTGCCGAAGTGTTCCTCGATTCGTTTGAAGTCGCGGCCCTGGTAGCCATGATATGAAGCTGTTGGGTTACCGCTGCCATCAGGGATGTTGGTGTTGAGGTTATCGACCGGCGGTGAAATCCAGATCGCTGTCACTCCCATCCCCGCGAGGTAAGTCATCTTCTGCTGAATGCCGGCAAGGTCGCCGCCCCAGTACGCGCGCCAATTTGTTTTGGTCGAATCATATAATCCAGCGCTTTGCGCAGGATTGTTGTTAGCGTTACTACCATCGAAGAATCGGTCGGTGATGATCTGATAGATAACTTCGCGTTTGAAATCAGCCCCCAGCGTCGCGCTTACGCCGACAAGCAGCATCGAAGAGACAATGATGAAACAAAGAACTGGCCGCGATGGCTTTCTCATTAGATCAAACCTCCGTCAGGTTTTGCTCTGATCGTCTTAGGTGAATTTCTATCCGAGCGGTATTAACACCTGAGGCCCGGCGAGGATAAAACTCTCGTGACGAGGCATGTATATCGGTTGGTATTGGGAGTGTCAATAAACAAGTCTATGCTGGTTGGCACGTTCCTCACTCGTAACAAGGTTAACGCTCCATGCCAAAGCTCTTACTGAATAGGCGAGTCTTTATAGTTGCGGTTTTATGCGGTGTGGTTATTTCCGCCAGCTACTACATAGCTCCGCCCCTCGATTCTAATCAGGTTTCCGGAGGCGAGTGGAACCCTTTCAAGCTGCTATCACTTCTCACGATCGTACCGAGAATCTTTACGGCTAGAATCCTCTGGGAAGCGTTGGGGCTGCCGACCTGGTTAGGTGAGGCTCTATTTTTTCTATATTGGCCGTTGCTGGGCGCGGTGGTCGGCGTATGTAAGCACTGGAGACTGTGGGCCGTCGTGATATTAGTCATCAATGTCGGACTACTTGCCTTCGTTTTATACGAGTTGTCGCGAATCAGAATTACCTTTTGAACAATACACGCTGCCAAAGTGAACGCTGAGTAGTGGATTATTGTCTATTCGTAGCAGTCATACTACGAATTGTCATTCCCCCGGAACGAAATCCTGATACCGTTCGTTTAGCTTACCGGCACTCGTTTTCAAGGCTACAATCGTTCTTCGCCCGACAGTCAATCAGAGAAAAGTTATTTGGAGTGCGGTGGCCCCACGCCGCTTTAATACGGCACACGTCGCGCTCAACTCTCGACATAACAAAGCGGCGCCAGGCCGCCGCACTCCAAAAATCGAGGTACATTATGTTCCGCATCTTCACGATCCTTTTCGCATGTCTCTTGATGCCCGTGGGCGTCCTCGCGCAGCAGATTGATCGTCCACTCTTGATCTCTCGCGTCGCCATCAATCAATCACAGATCGCGTTCACTTACGCCGGAAAGATCTGGCTGGTTGAACGAACAGGTGGGACTGCAAAGCGACTAACCAACACGCCGAATGATGAGACCAGCCCGGTGTTTTCGCCTGACGGTCAGCGAATCGCATTCTCACGATCCAACGGAAATGATTGGGACGTGTTCATCGCTCGCGTCGACGGATCTGGCGAGCCCACCCGCGTTACGATGATGCCGGAGGATGATTTCGTCACCTCCTGGTCGCCGGATGGCAAGGAGATCATTTTCGAGACCACGAGAGACGAGGAAACCTTAACTCGACTTTATAAAACTTCCACTGAGCGTCTCGCACTTGCAACAGCGCTTCCGCTGCACCAAAGCTACTCCGGCTCGCTATCACCCGACGGTAGCCGCATTGTCTACAACCCACGGTCCGGCGCGGGCGACTGGCGTTACTACCGTGGTGGATATGCCGCACCTCTTTGGATTGCAGATCTGAAAACTGGCGCTCTCGACAAACTGTCTACGGGTGCGCACAACGATCGAAATCCGATCTGGGTACAAGACAAAATCTACTTCGTTTCAGATCGCAGCGGCATCTTCAATCTCTTCTCTTACGACACTAAATCAAAGAAGACCTCGCAGCTGACAAAATACCTGGGCCAGGGTGTACGCACAGCTTCAGCAACGAGCGAGGCCGCGGTTTACGTTCAAGCAGGTCGCATACACCTGCTCGATCTGAATACCAGCAACGATCGAGTCGTAAATGTTTCCGTATCTCCCGATACATCCGAGCTCGCTCCACGCACTGCAAGCATGATGCGCTCTCTGGAACAGATTCTTCCCTCGCCGTCTGGAGACCGCGTTGTTTTCGGTGCGAGAGGCGAAGTGCTCATCTTCGATCCAGCGAATGGCTCATATAAGAACCTGACCAATACACCGGGGGTTGCCGAACGCTATCCAGTAATCTCGCCTGATAACAAATCGGTGGCCTATGTTTCGGACGAGTCAGGAGAATACGCCCTCCACATCCGCTCCCTGGAAGACGATTCGGTGAAAAAGATCGCGATCGAACAAAAGCCATCGTTCTATTGGAACCTCGTTTGGTCGCCCGATTCGAAAAAGCTCGCCTTCCCTGACAGACGGCTAAACCTTTGGCTCGTCGATGTAGCAGCCACAACTGCCTTCAAGGTTGATAGTTCTCCTTACTCTGCACAGGACTCATGGACGCCAAACTTTTCGCCCGATTCGCGTTTTCTCACTTACTCGAAGCGCTTGAAGAACCGCACCGGCACTATCTTCATTTACGACATTGCGCAGAAGAAGCCATTTCAAATCACTGATGGGATCACGCATACACAGTTGCCTGTGTTCGATGCAAACGGGAAATACCTTTACTTTGTCTCAAGCTTGAATGCCGGCACGAGTGAATTCGGCTGGGGCGTGCTCAACGGCGTATTTGCGAGTCCGCTGGTGGTGCGACGAGTTCACGCTTTGGCTTTGTCGAAGGACCAGCCTTCGCTACTCCTGCCAAACGGGCAACCGAATCCGTCAGCGACGGTCAACGACCTGGGAGCACAAGTAAAGATCGATGTCGATGGTATCCAATCGCGCTTCATCAACTTGCCGCTGCCGCAACGCGATTATTCGCAGCTCGCAGCTGGTCGTCCAGGGAAATTGATTGCGGTGATCAGCGAATGGTCCGCAGCGCCCGGTGATTTCAGCGGCCAAACGCAGTCGCAAGCTGTCTACTCATTTGATCTCGCGAAAGGCGGTCAGATGGAAAAGATCGTCGACCAGGTAAGCGCGGTCGATATAACCACTGACGGAAAGAAGATTCTCTATCGCAAAGGCAGAGACTTCTTCATCGCGTCAGCAGAGAGTGCTGCAAAACCAGACGAAGGACGACAAGACTTCAGCAAGATGGAAGTTCGCGTAGTCCCTGCCGAGGAATGGCGCCAGATTTTTCATGAATCAATGCGAATCATGCGCGATTGGTTCTACGACCCCAATCATCATGGTCAAAACCTCGTCGCACTTGAAAACGAATACGCGGCTTATTTACCAACGATTGTTCGTCGAAGTGATCTCAATCGTCTGATGCAACAGATGCTCGGTTCAGTATCGGTCAGCCATCTCGGTGTTGGCGGTGGCGACGCGGCACCACCCGCGGGAGGCGGCAATCGTATCGGATTGCTCGGCGCTGATTACGAAGTCGTCAACGGAAAATATCGCTTTAAGAAGATCTATCGCTCAACGTCTTATTCGTCGCCCGCGGGGTCATTCAGTGCGCCACTCGATCAACCGGGAGTGAGTGTGCGAGATGGCGATTATTTGCTCCAGGTCAATGATAAAACTGTTGACGCAGAAAAGAATTTGCTTAGTTATTTTGAAAACACGATCGGTCGACCGACAAAGATCACGGTCTCCAGCAATCCCGATGGTTCGGGAACCCGGACCTATACAGTATTCCCAGCGCCCGGTGAAAACCGGCTGCGGCGTGCTAACTGGGCCGAAGACAATCGCAAGCTCGTAGAAAAACTATCTAGTGGGCGTCTCGGCTACATCTTCATCGAAGGTTACGGCGGCGAAGGCATCTTGAACGCAATCCGCGGCTTGACCGGATACGCCGACAAGCAAGGCGTGATCATCGATCAGCGTTTCAATGGCGGTGGTATCACACCCGATTATCTAATCGAATGGATGCAGCGCAAGCCGCTCTACTACTACATGTTTCGTGGTGGTGACGATATTGCGACGCCGGTAAATCCCGCACCACCAGTTAAGGTGATGATCATCAACGAACTGAATGGGTCGGCGGCAGAAACGGGTGCATTCATGTTCAAGCTTGCGAAGGTTGGTCCACTCGTCGGTAAGCGCACCTTCGGTGGCGGCATTGGCCCATACTACTTTACGCCGCCCCTTATTGATGGAGGCACTGTTCGTCTGCCGAATCGTGCGGCATATGATCCGAGTGGAGCGGGTTGGGGAATTGAGAACCTCGGCGTTGCGCCTGATTTCGATGTTGAGATCACTCCCGCCGACGTAATCGCCGGACGCGATCCACAACTTGAAAAGGCTATTGAGGTTGCGCTCGCGCAAGTTTCCAGGAACCCATCGATAGTTCCGAAGCGTCCGCCCTTCCCTGTTCATCCAGGGGAGCAAGGACAAACATCATCGATTGGACCATCAGTCTCTACACTTCCTTTGGTGGGTTCGGAGTTTCCCCTCGCGCCACCGAAGACTGGCCCAGCACCTCCGCAGGCACCAACCAATAACAAGTATGCTGCTTTGATTGGAAGCTACGATGGCGGCGAGATGGGCTTGCTGGTCGTCAGGCAGGAAGGTGATAAATTGTTTGCGGTGCCGCCAACTGGCGAGCGGGTTGAGCTGGTTCCCGAATCAACCACTGATAAATTCAGCGCGCAACCCGTCGGCGGCACCGTGAACTTCGAACGGGACAGCGCGGGTAAAGTAACCGCGATCGTTGTGACACTCCCCAACGGACGGGTAATCAAAGCTCGAAAGACTTAGCAAACTTATTCGCCAACAAACACAGCGCCCTTTAGCGCAACCCGGTACGAGTTCATTTAATACTTGTCGCTGCAGACGCGCGGCCTGAATCTAAACCTTGAGCAATTAGTAGATGCAGGTCCTCGGCACGCACGGAATCGCTATTGGCAACGACGCTGGCCGACCTCAAGATGCAGAATCCTTCGATCGAGTGTTGAGCGACATACTTCTTGCCGATCGCTTCGCCTTCAACACTGCTACCAGCAATACCTAACGTAGAAGCAAAGACGGCGTCCGACCAATTGACCACAAGATCCGGAAGGAGTCGCTCCATGGCCTCATCGACACTGCTAGCTGTGCGAATCACTTTGTCCACTAGAGGCTCACCGCGATCAGACCGCAGACCACTGAGTGCTCTTTCCAGCTCATTACACGTGTCATCGTAGTTAACCGCCGGTACCGTACCTCCAGCCTCTCTGCCAATCAGATTCACGCGTATCCACCCATGTTGATCTGTGGGCAAAGCAAACGCTCTCGTATTCACCCAATCGTAACCCGGCATGATCGTTGTCAATGCAAGTCGATAGGTAACGTCTCGGGGAAGCATCGTGTAATAGATTTTCTTTAGGCTCACCGGCGTATGCCGTTTAAGAGTCGCAAAGGAACTCCGCACGCGGCCGCCCCAACTCTGATCGCGCCAATCGTTAAGACGGCAAAATCCCTGTTCGCGAAGCCATGACGTCAGGAACGACGGTATGCCGAACGCCGGTCGCATACCATGCAGTGAGAAAACCATTATCGACGTTTCTGGTCCAACCATCTCGACAAGTTCACCGACCTGGCGATCCAGTTCACGATAGATGTCGCTCATAGTTGGCCGGGTGTTCATAAAACTTCTCATTCCGGCATCTCGATACGTCAGATGATCAGGCTCGACTTGATGCCACAGATAGTGGGCTGAATGGTGAAGTTCTGAGAATCCAATTAGAGCAAGTTGAGGTTGCGTCTCGGCAAGCAACGCTCGAGTTAACTTGCCCCGCGTAGCTATTCCGTCTACGCAAATATTTCCCACTTGCTCAAGACCCCGATTATCAGCGGGTCCTGATATCTCTAAACGCGTTTGCAGCGGGTGAGGTGAATGTTGTGCGACCGTGTTTGCGATCGAGACTGGGGCAAAGCGCGTCGCTGCGTCGACTATGTCGTGAGCACCCCATTCCGAGATCTCAAATCCCTTTGAGACTCCAACCAACGGCATGAATGGAATATCTAGAACACCAACTGAAACGCCGTGTTCGACGAGGTTCTTCCAGAAGGGTGTTACTCGTTTACCGTCATATCGAATCACGCTCATGAGAGTCGGATCCCACAACCACTCACCATACACACCGTGAACGATTGGACTTTGGCCGGCTATGAACGTGGGCCAAACAGATCCGCTGCCGAGGTGGGCCGGCGACTTCACGCGCAACCACTTGCCTCCGTTAAGCAGCGACTTCAGGTTCGGCAGTTCACCACGATCCATCAAATGCCGGATAAATGTCGGTTCAGCGGCGTCCACCGCTATCGCGAGCACTCTGATGTTATTCACCTGCGCCATTTAATAGTTCCTGCGGGTTGATCCAACGCTGCTCTGTAGCCGACCTGACGCACGCCTCAAGCACAGCCATTGTTTGCAGATTGTCACGACCACTTATCTCACTCGGTTCACCGGAAGCGATGGCCCGGTGAAATTGCCGTAGTATGACCTGCTCTTCCGTTACTGTGCGTGGTCCGCGGTTAACCAGTCGCGGGATGCTACCTTTCTTACACAAAACGAGCCATCGATGAAACACGTGCAGGGTCGCGTTGTCGCCAACAAAGCGAGCGTAAAACTCCTGTCCTCGTTCGAAAAATTCGTGTCCACTCGATTCGTAGGTTGCTGCGTAGGAGGCGCGCATTCCATTTTCGAACGATAGCATTGCGCGAAATGAAGCACCCGACGGCGACTCGGTTGGTAGCTGCGTAAAACTCTCTGCTGCGACCTTGGTCACTTCTGCACCCAGCACGTAACGCAGTGCGTCAAGGTGATGAACGCTGACTGCAAATAGAACCGTGTGTTCTAAAAGCCGGTGAGATCTCAAATCGTGCGGCGGTCGAAAATACTGGCAGTCAATCAAATGTACGGCGCCGAGCGCCCCTTCTGCGATTATGCGTCGCGCGGTACGAAACGAGCGCAGATAGCGATAGTTTTGCGCCACCAGCAACGGAACATTTTGCTGTTCGGAGAGTTGAACCAGTTTGCGCGCATCGGTCAGGCGTAGCGCGAATGGTTTTTCTACCAGGACAGGAAGATCGCGAGCGAGCGAGGTTTCGCATGGTCCAACATGTTGGTCAGCCGAAGTTGCAATGATCACCGCGCGGCAGCCGGTTCTGTCGATTGCTTCATTCAAATCCTGGAAGCAACGGCTTGCCGGGACACTCAAATTCTCGACAGCAGCAAGGGCCTCTCGGTCGGTATCCACACATCCGGCCAGGTCAAACTCCTGCGAGGCCCTTACTTCTCTTATCCAATCCCTTCCTCGTAGCCCCAGCCCCACGACGATTACTTCAATCGCCATTCGTAAGGTCTCCCATCCTTGACTCGTATGCGTGCCAGGTTATTACGGGCACGAATTATGAACCGTAGAATATATCGCAGGGCTTCGGGACTCACGGTGCCCATCGATGCGGACACGAAAGTTATGAATGACTGCCAGTTCAAACGAGAGATTTTGGAAGCCACGATCTGCGGTGAAATCGCCGGACGATGGCCCGACCAGAGTCGCATAGCGCCGAGCGCGTAAAGACACGACAGATCGAGATCATTACCATTTCCGTTGTTGTGCATCAGCCGCACTCCACGCGCACCGGTGAGAATGGTTGTGTTATCCGTGTGGTATCGAAAGTGGTAAAGCACATCAGGCAGTGTGACGACGCGCCCAACACCCGTCATTCGAAAAAAGAAGTCCTGGTCTTCGCCTAGTTCAAACTCCTTGCGATATCCACCAACTGCGTCGAAGGCTTTACGGCGAAACATCGCAGACCCATGGGGGAAAGGAATGTACCTCGAGCGACGCACTATTCGCCACCTGTCTGCTGGCCGGGTTCGTTGTCCGGCAGCATCAATGCCATCACAAAGAGTTCCCACGACAACGACATCCGAATCGCGCTCCATGATATCCAATTGCCGTCTTAATCGATCCGGGTGTGATATATCGTCCGCGTCCATTCGGGCGATGATTCGTGCACTGGAAGTAGACACTATCAGATTAGAACTGCCCGCGAGACCTAGCTTATCAGCGCTCTCGATGACGCGTATTCTGCTGTCGCGTTTTTCCCATTTGCGTAACAGCGCATCTGATCCATCAGTAGAAGCATCGTTCAGGATTACGAACTCGAAATCTGAAACTGATTGATTAAGAATGCTGCCAATGCTTGCATCGAGAAACGGCGATGCGTTGTAAACTGGCATTACGACGCTGAGCGGAGGTTGATCGATCTTCATATTGGTTATGCGAATACTCCGACCGTCAACATACAGCTAGCGAGCCCATTGAAAATAGCCATGTTTTGGGATTTCGGATTCTAGCATTGAGCACCACGCAGCTGGGTGCGCAAAATGGCCCCTTTTGTTCATTTCCTGCGCGTTAGCAATAGAGAGCAACAAATAGTTCGCCTTTGTGCCCTTGCTTACAATATTCTTTGTGATTCACGAGGCGGAGCGGTTCGTCTGCTTGAACCGGTAAAATTGGCGGGCCGAAAAGGTCTGTAACTGCTCAAATTGAAAGGACGAGTATGCGACATCAGCGATCAACGGTTGTTCTCCTTGCGTTAGGCGCGATAGTAACAATCTTCCCCAATGTGCTCGCTCAAGAGCAAAAGGCCGGTGGCCACGTTCATTACCAACAATCGACTGAGCCGTCTCAGGCCTCGCCAACCGGTGCATTGGCGCCGCGGCTTCAGAATCTGGGTAACCATGTCTTTGGCGTATCGACAAAGAACAAACAAGCACAGTTGTTTATCAATCAGGGCGTAAACCTCTCGTATGCGTTTAATCACGCTGAAGCGGGCCGGGCTTTTAGAGAGGCGGCGCGTTTGGATCCAAATCTTCCCATGGCCTACTGGGGCGAGGCACTCGTACTCGGACCAAACATTAACGCGGCCATGGATCCCGCCAGCGAGCCGAAGGCGTTTGAACTGGTCCAAAAGGCGTTAGCAATGAAGGCAAGCGCTTCCGATCGTGAACAGGCTTATATAGAAGCACTGGCGCAACGTTACTCTGGACGTGCCGAGGACCGAACAGCGCGTGATCGTAAGTACGCGGAAGCGATGCGCAAAGTCCAGGAACGCTTTCCTGACGACCTTGATGCTGCGACGTTATACATCGAAGCGATGATGGATCTTCGTCCGTGGGGCTATTGGACGCGTGATGGCAAGCCTTATGAAGGTACGGCTGAAATAGTGGCGCTGACCGAGAAGGTCATAGCGCGCAATCCACAACACCCAGGCGCTTTGCATCTATACATTCACTTGATGGAAGCGAAGGACGCGGCAAAGGCTGAACCAGCCGCCGACCGTTTGCTCACGCTCATGCCTGCGGCCGGACACATGGTCCACATGCCGGCGCACATTTATCAGCGGGTAGGCCGTTATGCCGACGCGGCACGAAGTAACGAGCTGGCAATTGCAGCCGACCAGGACTACATAACGCAATGTCGAGCTCAGGGCCTTTATCCGATGGCCTACTTTCCGCACAACATACATTTCCTGTGGTTTGCGGCAACAGCGGATGGTCGGAGTAAACTCGCGATCGAGTCGGCGAGGAATACAGCGGCAAGAGTTAGCGATGAAAGCCTGAAACAGGCGCCACTGCTCGCTGGCTTTCGCGTAGTTCCATATTTTGCGCTCACACGATTTGGGAAATGGGACGAAATGTTGGGAGAGCCTGCGCCACCGGAGACCAGCGCGTATTTGAATGGCATGTGGCACTATGCGCGTGGCGTGGCGTTCGTTGGCAAAGGCCAATCAGACGCCGCCGAGCAGGAACTTGCAAAGCTAAAAGAGGTGCTCAAAGACGAGTCGCTCAAATCACCGCTATTTTCGTTGAACACCGCGCGCGCCGTGCTCTCGATCGCTCCTGAAGTTCTGGCCGGTGAGATTGCTGCTGCAAAGAAAAACTACGACGTGGCAATCAATCATCTGGAGCGAGCCGTGCGTCTTGAGGATGCACTCGTTTACACCGAGCCCGCCGAATGGCATTACCCACCAAGACTTGCGCTTGGCGCCGTCCTATTGGAAGCGAATCGGTCCTCCGAAGCCGAAACTGTTTATTGGGAAGACTTGAGGCGTAACCCTGATAATGGCTGGGCTCTTTTCGGATTAACGGCAGCGCTTAAAGCACAAGGCAAGAACGAAGAGGCGGCACTAGCCGAAGCCCGCTTTAAGAAAGCGTGGGCGCGCGCAGACGTGACGTTGACCGCATCACGCTTTGGCGCCTCGAAGTAATGGTTACTGTGACTCGATCGTAAGCAATACGATCTCGGGCGGCACGGAGAGGCGCACTGGCACAATGCTCGTGCCAATTCCCGTCGTCACGAACAGATGATGATTCTGTTCGAACACGTGTCCACGAACATAGCGTTCGCCGTAATCCGATGCCTGCACGACTGTGCCAATCAAAGGAAATCTGACTTGCCCACCATGAGTGTGGCCTGCTAACAGCAACGGCACGCGCTGAGGAAGCCTCGGGAAGATGTCAGGGTTGTGTGTGATCGCAATGATTGGCCGCCCCTGAGGTATCTGAGCGATCGTTGGTTCGATGCGTTGCGGCCGAGTCCACAAATCTGCAAGGCCGACTAACCAAAACGATCCGGTCGGAAGTCTCAACTCCGTAGATTCATCATCGAGAACTCGAATACCGTTCGCTTCGAGCGCTTCTCTCACACGCTTTCCATCGAACCACCAATCGTGATTGCCCAAAACGGAATAAACGCCGAGAGGAGCGTTCAAGTCCTTTAGGATAAGTGCGAATCTTTCTGGAGGGTGGGTGTCGCGACCCCGCCCCGTCACATAGTCACCAAGAATCACAATGAGGCTCGGTTGCAGTTCATTTGTTCGCCTGACAATCAGTCGGAGCTTATCGTCGTCGATGAATCGGCTGCCGGCATGGATATCTGAAATCACAGCTATCCGAATGCCGCTAAGCTCTTTAGGCCACTCGTCGATTTGAATAGTCTGGTGTCGAACGACGAGCCGGTTGGGTTCGATAAAGAACGCCCAAATAACGAGCGCGGCAATTACTGCAGGTATCGTGGCGAAAAACACACGCCACCTACTCTTTGGCCGCCGAGGCGTTTCACCAATCGCGATCGGCCATGCAGTTTTACGGACCTGCTGGTAAAGGAAGAACAGCAAGCCCAGGAGTATTGCCAGCGCTATGACAAATGAGGCGCTCATTCAAAGGACTACAAGAATACACGGGCAGTTACGGTCGTGTCCTAATCGTAGGGGCATCCCTCCGAGGGCACCCTGCTCCGATCGACGAACGGAGGACGATGGGGCACCCACGGAGGGACGCCCCTACAATCAGGATACTTAGGCCGATGTCGAGTAGTTTGAAGTGGATTTGCTGAGTTCAGAGCAAAAGATTGCTGTATAGTTTCGAGTTACATATGTATTGCCCCCGCTGTGCGACGGAAACAAGTGAGGTCGATGCGAAATTCTGCAGAAGTTGCGGCGTCGACTTAAATCTGTCACCCAGGCGATGGCTGGCAAGATCACCTGGCGATCTCACCTGCTCAATAGGTTGGACCACTTCCTTTTAAGTGAACGCCAGTTTGAAGAACGTGAGAACGCGCGAGACGGCGGCTGGAATATATTCCTTGGGGTCTGCCTGCTCTTAACTGGCATCACTGGGCTGATAACCGAGACCAGGCTTTGGTCAATCTGGTTATTCCAACTTCTCTTCTCGTTTGTGTCGCTTATGATCGGGATTGGGAATCTGCGGTTATACAGGCGCTATCAGCGTGGCGGGGATCCTCCGCAGATGAGGCCTAACGAAGGTGCTCTGACGCTACTAAAAATTCCCTCAGAGAAGCGAAAGCTAGTCCCTGCAGCGACGGTTACGATTCGGCCGATGTCACCCGGCGTAACCGAAAGAACAACAGAACTCTTAACTGAAGATAAAAAGGAATGAAACAGGCGGCCGCTGCTGCTGGCTAAAATTGAGGAAAAAAGACGGGCGGCCACAGGGGAGGCCGCCCTACACGCCGGGAGCGGATTGTGCCGCCTCTTTATCCGCTACTACTCGTGCGCGTTTCTTGCATCACGCAGAACTTCGCCAACTCTCCGCACCAAACTCTCAGCGGTAAATGGCTTTTGCAGGTATTCAATGTCTTTGTCCATGATTCCGTGACGAACAACCGCATCGTCAGTGTAGCCTGACATGAAGAGGATGCTTGTCTTTGGATGTAAGGCCGACAACTCCTGGGCCAACTCGCGTCCACCCATCAATGGCATCACGACATCTGTGATGAGTAAATCGATCTCGTCGTCGCAACTGTGAGCCATTGCGAGTGCGCCATGCCCGTTTCCTGATTCGAGTACTTTGTAGCCTGCCGATTCCAGTGCTCGCAGCGCGACGTTCCTCACAAGCGGATCGTCCTCGACCAACAACACAGTGCTGGCCTCCGTTCTCTCCGGGGTGTCAATCGACGTCAACTCCTGATCGAAATGCAGTTCGGTCAAACTTGGCAGGTAGATCTTGAACGTCGTTCCGACATTCAGTTCACTGTAAACCCAGATAAACCCACCGCTCTGTTTGACAATGCCATAAACCGTGGAAAGGCCGAGACCCGTTCCTTTTCCTAACTCTTTCGTAGTGAAAAATGGTTCGAAAATATGCAGCTGTGTGTTGGCATCCATCCCAAGACCGGAATCGCTAACCGCCAACATTGCATACTTCCCTGGCTTCACCGGCACATGCTCGGAGGTATACGCCTCATCAAACACCACGTTTGCTGTTTCGATCGTAACGCTTCCACCAAACGGCATTGCGTCGCGAGCGTTCACAACCAGGTTCATGATGATCTGTTCGAGTTGGCCACGATCAGCTTTGACTGGATCTGTATCGCTCCCAAGTGTCGTGACGAGATCGATATCTTCACCGATTAAACGCTCCAACAGCTTGTGCATGTCGCCAACGACAAGATTTAAATCAAGCACTTCCGGTTTCAGAATCTGTTTGCGACTAAAAGCGAGTAGCTGGCGCGTAAGTGTCGCTGCGCGATTGGCGGCTTTCTTGATCTCCTCAATGTCGCGTCTTATTGGATTATTTGCGCGCATCTTCCTCAGCGCAAAATCGCTATAACCGATAATTGCGGTGAGCAGATTGTTGAAGTCGTGAGCGACTCCGCCTGCCAATTGGCCCACGGCCTCGAGCCGTTGCGACTGTTGAAGTTGGGCTTGGCTCGTGCGCAAGTCGTTCTCCATTCGCTGGCGGTCGGTAATGTCGCGGGCAATGCCTTGAACACCAACAGCTTCGCCATCTTTCAAGATGGCCCGCGAACTTATTTCGACTGCGGCTCTACCTCCAGATTTGGTGATTAATTCAAGGTCATACACGGTCGCCACATCTGCCGCGCGCTTGCGCGACAGCATGTGGCGAACCTTGGCGATATCGTCTGGGGAGACGGCTTGCGCGAAATTCATTTTGAGTGCTTCTTCGGCTGTATAGCCGGTCACTCGTTCACCCGCCCGATTCAGCGAAGTGATCTTTCCAAGCATGTCGCAGGTGAAGATGATGTCGTTGGCATTTTCAACGAGATCACGAAAGCGCTGCTCGCTTGCTCTTACGACTTCTTCGGCACGGCGTCGTTCTGATATGTCGCGAACCGAACCCTGTACGCCTATCGGTCTACCATCGCGATAGATCAGCCGGCTGCTGACTTCTACGGGTACACGCGTGCCATCTTTTCTGATTGCTTCAATCTCGTAAGTCGTAGGTGCGTGGTCGGTGAGTTTTTGTTTCAGGCTGTTGCAGATCAGCTCAACGTGTTCTGGGGAAGCCATATCAAACACACTGAGCTGCAGTATTTCATCTCTGCTGTAGCCGCTGAGTTCTTCGGCTGCTGGGTTGACGAGAGTATAGCGACCGTTCAGATCGTGAACGTAGATCGCGTCTTTAGCATTTTCGAAGATCTCTCGATAGCGCCGTTCGCTCTCCTCCAGGTCCCATTGCACCTGAGAAAGCGTGCGCTCCAGAAGCTCTTCCGCGCTGCCCTCAATCATGATAGTCAACTCTACAACCTAAATCTGCCGACAACCCTGATATGGGGCAGGGCGAGATCCCCACGACGTCTCACCCTGCTTCGGTGCAGAAGCGGTGCGACACTGCGCCAGATCCGCGACCACACCCATTGCGGCGCAACTCGCCCCCGGTGCGCCGCAACTTCAATAAAAATTCAGAGAACACCCTTGGGGACCCCTTGTTTCGCTACGGGCTGACAATACAATTTGGACCAGGATTGGACTATCGGTTGAGGTAGGAACTTTTTGTCAGACGAAAGACATGTGATGTAGGGCAACGACTGACAGTGTGGTCCTGATTTGTAGGGGCGTCCCTCCGTGGGCGCCCCACTCCCACCAACGAACGCGAAGGAGGGGCGCCCGCGGAGGGACGCCCCTACAAATTAGTGACCCTACTAGTTAAGCAATTGGTTCACGCGCGCATATTCGTTGAGATCGGCGTCTGTTTGCATGTTCATTTTGTCGAGGAGTCGACGGCGATGTGTGGTGACGGTGCGGCTGTCGATACCCAGCCGTTCGGCAATTTCCTTGTTCGACACACCTCTCGCAATCAACAACATCACTTCGTACTCGCGCGGTGAAAGAGATTCGTGCGGATGCCTGTCGCCGTCTGCAGCAAATACGATTTTTTCTGCAAGCGCCGCTGAGATGTAACGTCCACCCCGAACAATCTTATTGATGGCCGCGTAAAGCTCCTCCGACGAACTTCCCTTGGTGATGTAACCTCGAGCGCCGGCGTTGATTGCCCTGCGCGCGTAAACCTCTTCAGAGTGCATGCTGAAGATTAGGACTGGCAGGCGCGGTTGGAGGATCCGAATTTCCTTGAGTAGGTCGAGCCCGCTTTTACCGCCGAGAGAAATATCGAGAACAACGATGTCCCACTGCTTCTGGCTGATCGGGCGAATGGCTTCCGCCGCGTTGCTGGCTTCACCGATTTCGACGCTGACACCTTTCTCCTCAAAGATCTTCCTGACGCCTTCACGGACAACTTGATGATCGTCAATGCAGAGAATTCTTAACATGCAGTTCGACGTTCTCAGTTAAGCGGGACGCAGACTTTAACGCGCGTGCCCTCTCCAGCGACACCATCGATCTGGACGGAGCCTCCGATCAACTGAATGCGCTCTTGCATTCCCAGTAGACCAAGCGACCGGATGTTCGTTTTTTCGGGGGCGGTAATTCCTCGACCGTTGTCTTTGACTTCAAGCATAAAGCATTGACCTTCTTGGAATGCGCTCACATCGATGCTTGTGGCTTGAGCATGCCTTAGAACATTCGTGAGAATCTCCTGGAAGACACGAAACATAGCCGTCGCCTGCTCCTGGCCCAAATCAACTGTGCTTGGCTTAACTGAGCACGAACAGTGGATTCCTGTGCGTTGCTCAAACTGCTGAGTTTGCCACTCGATTGCCGGAGCCAGGCCGAGATCATCCAACACGCCTGGTCTTAATTCAGACGAGATTCGTCGCACCGTGTCGATGGTCGAATCAACGACGCTTATTATCGGTGGAATCTTATCAAGCGCGACGGACGCCTCTTTTGGATTAGCGAGCAGCTTTTCCAGTCGCTCGAGATCCCATTTCAAACCGGTCAAAGCGCTGCCGAGTTCGTCGTGAATCTCGCGCGCGATGCGCGTCCCTTCTTCTTCACGAGCAGATCGAAGTCGAACCGCCAGCGCGCGCAGTTGCTGCTCTGAAGATCGCAATGCATCCTCCGCTCGTTTGCGCCGGACGACCATGCCCAACTGAGCGGCGACAGCCGTGATTGCATTCACAAGTCGTTCGTCTTCTTCTCGCGGCTCACGAAGAAAGAATTCAAGTATGGCGATGACTTCTTCACCTGACAGGATCGGAACGGCTACGCCCGCGTTCAAACCCGCGTCTATGGCGAACTGAGCCCGTGGACAATCTTTGTCTTCGGGAACATCTCGCACCCAGGCTGGCTCTTTCGATTGCCAGACGCGTCCCAGAAGTCCTTCGCCCGGTCCAAACGTGAAGTCTTTAGTAGATTCTCTGAACTGGTCCAAATCAGATGTTGCTGCGTACCATGCTGAAGAGCGAGTTAGCGTCGTGTCGTCTTCATTCGGCAGCCAAGCCTGCCCGAGAGCCCATCCCGTCATTTCGCATACATCACGAAGGACAACGCTAAGTGATGACGAAAGATCTTCTGCAGCCGCCACATCCATCGTAATCTTTTGCAGAAGCCGGATTCTCTCCTCAGCCTGTTTGCGTTCCGTGATGTCGTGGGCGGCAAATAGTAAACAGGGCTCATTGTGGAGATCGAACACTTCTCCCGACGAGAGCACGATCCGCTTCTTTCCTGTTTTCGGACTAAAGGCTAGCTCGACGTCTCGAAAAGGTTTACCCGCTTCCCAGAGTTCTTTAACACGATCGCTTGAGTCACCATGAACTTGCGAGATTACATCCAGAATTGACTGTCCGACGACCTCGGCACGTGTAAGACCGGTTTCCTGCACCCACCGATCGTTCACATCGAGAATCGATCCGTCACTCACTCGAACAATTCCCATACGGTGAGGGCCCAAACTGAACGCTTTGGAAAACCTTTCCTCTGACGTGCGCAACTCTTCCTCTGCTTTAACCCGTTCAGTAATGTCTCTGCCAGTGGATTGGAGTTCAACGAGTTCGCCGTCCTGATTGAAGATGCCTCGGTCGGTCCACTCCTGCCATCGCGGTTCGCCCTCAGCGACGCTCTGGTGAATCGCTGTCGCCAAAGGTTGTTCGGGCGTAAGCGAAAGAATTTTTTGACGAATCGTCTCACGATACTCTTCGTGAATCAGTGGAAAGAAGTTCGTGCCGATATAGTCTTCAGGCTTTCCTCCAAAGACGCGAGCGTACGCTTGATTAACGAAGGTGCGGGTTCCGTCCGGCCTCCAACGAACGATCATTTCAGTTTGATCTTCGACGATTGCCCGAAACAATTCTTCATTGCGCCGCAGGGCAGCCTCGGTGAGCTTATACTCAGTGATGTCGTTCGTCGCCCAAAGGAAACAGGGTTCACCTTCGAAGTCCAGATACTCAGCAGAAGTGACGATCCGCCGCTCGTCACCGGATTTCGTTTTTACAACACCTTCAAGATCGCGAATGGGATTCTCGTCGTCGCGCAGTTCCTTGATTTTCGCTGCCAACTCGTCATTGAGGTGAAAATCAAAAATGTTGCGACCGATAGCTTCTTCTCGCGTGTACCCCAAGTCATGAACAAAGCGATCGTTGACGGCGACAATAACCTTATCAGCCACTCGGACGATGCCCATCCGGTAAGGACTGAGATTGAAGATGCGGGCGAAGCTGTCGTCGACTAGTCGGTTGTCGTTCTTTAACGCACGCGCAGGTTTTCGTAATGTATGAGCCGGCGCTGCGGCATGTGTTCGTCCATTGGTACTCATGGAACCTCTCAGGTGTGACTAGTAATCAACCGACTGGTGGTTGCCGGGTCAGGTGTTCAGTTGCAAGCGTCGGGTTGGTGCGCTTGAAAGCGGCTTAACTAATGGCTCGGATCATAACAGATCGAGGCTCCAGGTGCTTACCGCGGCTCTGGTTTAGGTAGAAGGCTTGATACTAATCATCAATCACTCACTTCCCCGGTGTTTCCACATTCAAAAGCCAGAACGTGCCCAACGGACGCCTCGAGCTTGGCAGTGCAGGCCGCGAAATCGAGTTCGTCATGTCAATGGAGGCTAAGCGGTTACAAACCGCCGCGAACAAAAGTTGAACCACAACGTACTGCCGTTCCCGATCCGCCAATCGAGTCAGTTTCAGTTCTGGCGGAGCCTGCTGAGACACAGGGCCGTCAATGTCCTGTGAGTGTAACTTTCTGATTGAACGCGTCAGACAAGATAAACCGTTGAAACGGTTTCTATTTCTTATGTCAGCGACACCCCCAGGCTGAAGCCTGGGGAGAATGAAAGTTCATTGCCCTTACGACTCGTCGTAAGCCTGTCGCAACCAACTGATGAGCTCTTTATCCACTTCGGATTTGTTTGTGACCCTCACGCGATGGCTGACCATTGAATTGAAACTTCCAGACA
>DATJKB010000465.1:0-6542 GCA_035491875.1 Pyrinomonadaceae bacterium
CACGGACAGTCGGATTCCATCGAACGCGTAACACACTCCATGTGTACTCTAGAGTTCGATAATAACCGTCCTTTGTACAATTGGTTCATCGAACAGCTTGGTATATTTCCTTCGCGGCAATACGAGTTTGACCGGCTTGCACTTACGCATACTCTGCTTAGCAAACGTAAGCTACTCAAGCTGGTTGAAGAAGGACATGTCGAAGGTTGGGATGATCCGCGTATGCCAACGTTGTCGGGCCTGCGCCGGCGCGGCTATACGCCTACAGCCATCCGCAACTTCGTCTCCAGTGTCGGTGTCTCGAAAACAAATGGCATTACTCAATTGCAGCAACTCGAATACTTTCTGCGCCAAAACCTGAATCAACTTGTTCCACGCGTGATGTGTGTACAGAAACCGTTACGCGTGGTTATCGAAAACTATCCTGAGACCCTCGTGGACGAACTGGATGCTATCAACAACCCGGAAGATAGCGCCGCGGGAACGAGAAAGATTCCTTTTTCAAAGACGCTTTTTATTGAAGAAGATGATTTTCGTGAGGACCCGCCGAAGCAGTTTTATCGGCTCGCTCCGGGACGCGAGGTACGCTTGCGCTATGCTTACTTAATTACCTGCAAAGAAGTCATTAAAGATAATAGCGGCAGGATTGTGGAACTCCGGTGCACTTACGATCCGGCTACACGCGGCGGTAACACGCCTGATGGTCGAAAGGTAAAGTCCACTATTCACTGGGTCTCAGCAGCTCACGCTCTACCGGCGGAGGTTCGTCTCTACGAGAATCTTTTTCTTAAAGAAGATCCTAACGACGTTGAAGAAGGACACGAGTTTACCGACAATCTGAATCCTGATTCATTACAGGTATTGCAGGATTGCAAAATAGAGCCGAGTGTTCGAGATGCAGAGGGTGGGACAAAATATCAGTTTGAAAGGCTTGGTTATTATTGCGTTGACGAAGATTCTGGGGGCTCTGAGGACAAATTAGTGTTCAATCGGACCATCGGCCTGCGCGATACGTGGGCAAAGATCGAAAAACGCGGAACGGCTGGCGCGTGAAGCTTCCAGCTGCGTAGTGGAAGTTGAGGGAATTAATTCAGGGGCCCGTTCGAGAGTTTTCTCGAGCGGGCCTTTTCATTTTGGTCCACAGTCTCAAACGGTGTAGCTACTTCAGTTCGACCTTCCTGTTTTCTCCGAACTCCGGTTCCTTGCCGGTAACAACCGCTGAAACAAAGCTTACTACATACGCAATCGTGCTTGACGGACTGTCCCAATATTCCGCTTTCTCAAGACGAATTCGCAGTAGCGCAATCTCGGGATCGTCCTTACCTTTTGGAAACCACATCTTGAACTCAGGTCTCCAAAGTTCCTCGATCTTTTTCGCATCGCGCGTGAGTTGTGCACTGCCCGTCACTGAAACATACCGGTGATTCTTCGGGTCCGCAAAACTCACATTCACTTTTGGCGAATTCTCAATTTCACTAACCTTGTGTGAGGAGGAGCCGGTAAAGAACCAGATGTCCCCATTCGGATCGATGTCACCATTGGATGACATCGGTCGGCTGTGTAGATCACCTTGCTCGTCTATGGTAGTTAACATGCAGAAGTCGATGTCCTTGATCATCTCCCGGAGCTTCTCCAAATTCTCCGATCGTGTTTGTTCTTGGGTTTGTACCCCTGATTGTGCCATCCGCTTTCCCCCTTGCCGAGCGATTTAGAGCGATCAGTCTGCGATGTCAATATCACAGATGAGTGTCGAGCCTTCTGCAAAAACTTCTTTTGTGATTCGCTGGCAGTACTGGCGGGAAATCCGACGCGTCGGAATAGGGAATTGGAAGTCGCGTGGAGTAATTCACAAGCCTGCGAGATCAATTCTCGCGGGCTTCTTTATTTGGTAACGAGAGCGTAACCTATGCATGAACAGCGATAGTAGCCCCATCAAATCCTAAAATTCTTGCGAGGCTTTCCTTGTTGCATCCAAATCAATTTCAAGTCAACGAAGCTTGGATCATTTTCAAACTGAATGATGCTCCTCTTCGGACAGAGGATGGAGCGTTCGATTGCATTTGCCTTATGGACGCAGCAAGTTGTTTCATTCTGGGAAACGCTTTCATTCCTGTGAATGAACGCGAGCCGACTCAGATTAGAGTCCGCCAACTGTTAAGAGACGGATGGCAGCATAAGCAGGAATTTCCTACCAAGTTGTTCGTTCCAATTGGTCAATTAGAAACCAATCTAACTGAAGAGGCGGAGCATCAAGAATTGAAGTTGTTCGTTTATCCGAAGGCAAATTGATCTCGTTCATCAAAGAGGGAAGGGAATCCTTTAGAGAATACATGGAACTAAGCGGAAGCGCGGCCTCATCTCAGTTTCACGATAGCGATACTTTTGACCCTAGGTTGAACTGAACCCACTCACTCATGTCGCAGCGCCATCATGGGATCAACTTTTATTGCTCGGCGCGCCGGAATTACGCAGGCCAATACTGCTGCCAGCAATAACACGAGCGGCACGACTGCGAGCGTGAGCGGATCCGTCTGACCAACTCCGAAAAGCAAACTGCGCAGGAAACGCGACAGCAGAAAAGACGTCAGCAAGCCGAGTCCAATACCGGCCGCCGTCATCTTAAGACCCTTTCCAATAACCATCATCAACAGCGCATTGCGATTTGCGCCCAGTGCTACTCGCACTCCTATCTCGCGCGTTTGTTGTTTGACGTTCCAGGCGATCACTCCATAGATGCCAATCGTGGCAAGTAGCAGTGACGTCACAGCGAAAAGTGAAACAACCAGCGCGTTGAACCACCGCAGAGAAAGTGATTGGTCTACCACTTCACTCATTGTTTTGATTGCAAATGTCGGTTGATCCGGATCAATCGATCTGATTGTGTTGAGCACGGAGGGCACTAGCGCATGCGGGTCCGCGGAAGTACGTACAACCAGCGACATGCGATCTCGAGCGCGCTGTTGATAGTTCCAGTAAACCTGCAGGCGTTCATCCGTTTCTAATTTCTCATGTCGAATGTGTCCGACTACACCAACAACTTCCGCCCACGGACTCGATGGACCACTTCGAACCCGTTTGCCAATCGGGTTCTCGCCGGGCCACGCGCGCTTCGCTACCTGCTCATCGAGAATGACAACCAGCGGAGCACCTGCTTTGTCTGCCTCCGAAAAGAGTCTCCCATGCAGCAAAGGAATATCCATGACCCGCAGATAATCAGGGGTGATTGTCGTGTCGTCGGTCGACGTTAGAAATCCGCGACCTTCGCCCGCACGTTCGAACTCGATCGCAGAAACTCCACTCGGATCAGAAAGCGGCAGACGGTTTGCCATTCCGGCAACTTCAACCTGCGGCAAAGTCCGCACTCGCTCCAAAATGTTCTGACAGAGCGTAACTATTTTCTGATCCTGTTTGTATTTATTGCGCGGGATCGCGAGCCGCAAACTTAGAATATTGTGCGAGCGGAAGCCGGGATCCACTTCCTTTAATGCAGCGAAAGTTCGAATTAGCAAACTTGCGCCCGTTAGCAAAACTACTGTCAACGCTACCTGGCCTATTACCAGGACATTTCGCACTCTGGTTCTTCCCACCGTTAATGTTCGCGCGCCTTCTCGCAAACTGGAAACTAAATCGGCGCTTCGCATATGTCGCAGTGGGATGATCATTATCAGAATTGCGGTCGCAAACAATAAGCTAACGCTGAATAACATGGCGGGTAGATTAACCGCGATCTCCTCCATTCGCGGCAACGTGGTTGGCAACAGTGGAAGCAGAAGGCGGACTCCGAGTTGTGCGACAACTAGACCGAGAATCCCCCCGGCAAACAGAAGCGGCACTACTTCGGCCATTGCTTGGAAGATCAATTGACGGCTACTAGCTCCCAAGGCGCTGCGTACCGCAGTCTCCTGGGTTTTGTTAAGCGCGCGCGTTAGCAGCAGGTTCGCGAGGTTGCAACAGCCGATTAGTAACAAACCAAGAGAAGCCGCCAGCAATGTTAGTAATGGCTTTGTGGAAGTTCCGGCGATGTCTTCACGTAGTGGCGCCACAACTAATCGGACATTAGCACTGGCAGCGCCATATTGTTGGGCCATGTGAGTGGCGATGATATTCAGGTCGCCCTGAACCTGCGAGACAGTCGCATGTGGTTTGAGACGTGCGATGGTTGTGTGCATGAAACCCCCGCGAGTTTGAAAGTCAGCGGGATTGATCGTGAGCGGAGTCCACAGTTGTGTATCTCGTGTCGGATACTGGAAATTTGGTCTCATCACTCCGACTACGGTGTAAGGGACGTTTTCCAGTCGAATCGCTTTGCCGATGATATTCGAGTCGGCGCCGTAGCGACGCTGCCATAACGCATAACTGAGAATCACTGCATGATCGTTATCAGGTTGGTTTTCTTCCGGTGTGAAACCACGGCCGAGTAATGGTTCAACCTGCAGCAAGGCAAACAGGTTGGATGGAATACTCGATCCTCGCAGCCATTCCGGTTCGCCATCGCCAGTCAGGTTATAGTTGGCAGTGGCACGAAAGATTGCGATGTCTTCGAGCGATTTGCTTTGATCCTTGATGTCGCGATAAATCGCTGCGGCCATCGGCATACGCTCGCTCTGCGGAGTGCTTAACCAGATTGCGACCAGTCGTTCCGGATCACCGAAGGGAAGCGGGCGCAATACAACGGCATATACAACGCTGAAAATTGCAGTTGTTGCGCCAATTCCCAGAGCGAGCGTGAGAATAGCGACGAGAGAAAATCCGGGAGTTTTTATGAGGCCGCGCAACCCAAATCTCAATTCCTGACCCAGACGTTCTACGAATAACCAGTTCCACATGCTGCGCGTTACTTCTCTTACAAGCGTCACGTTACCGAATTCGCGCATGACGTTCGAGCGTGCGTCGTTAGCTGACTCACCGCGTTCGGTCCGCTCGCGGATTGCCTGATCGATGTGGGTGCGAATCTCGGCATCGAGTTCTGCGTCTTTGTCCCTCCTGCGCCACAACTTCATCGTGCACCTTAGTGACCAGCGGGATGTAGTATGCCGGCCATTGCTCTGGCGAGTTTGTCCCAGTTGGAACGTTCGGCGAGGAGCTGTTTTCTTCCCGCCGCCGTTAGTTGATACGACTTAACCTGTTGGTTGTTATCGGAAATAATCCATTCAGCCTTGATCCACTTTTTGCGCTCAAGTCGATGCAACGCTGGATAAAGAGAGCCAGTATCAACTTGCAGTACATCTCCCGAACCGGTCCGAATTGCCTGACTAATTCCGTATCCGTGGCGTGGTCCCCACTGAAGCGTCTGGAGTATTAACAAGTCGAGAGTGCCCTGGAGTAACTCTATGCTGTTTTTGTACTGCCGCTTGGCCTTCACTTCTCCTCCTGCCAATTCCGAATGAAATAAAGGGTGTAGGCAATCTACACCATAAGCCTGTAGATTGTCTACACCCTAACAAAAGTCAGATTTTAGAAAAGGCAAGTAAGAAATTCAGGTGGGAAATATGGGCGACTGTCGCTATCCGATCCAGGTACTTGGACCTTTGTGTTTTGTTCTTGGATTTCGAGGTGCTCCCCACGCAGCCAAAACTGTAGATCACTTGTCGTTGAAGTTGCTGGTAAGATGGCGCATAGGATAACGTCGGAGATTCACTGGAACGCCTGTAAGCGAGTCCTCCTTTAGCTGGAATGCTGACCGAACAAAGCATCGCTCAATCACTCCACTCGCCCATCGTGCGTGTATTGCTCGGTGCGTTCGGATTAGGACTCTTGTACATACTTTGGAGGGAAGTTCGGAAGATTCCTGCCAAGCTCTTCACGCTAATGGTCACAGCCTTCCTGGACATGGTTGGCCTGTTGATGATCATTCCACTGCTTCCATTCTACGTGAAGACGTTCGGGGGTTCAGGGATTGATGTCATCGGCATTCATATTGGGATCGGCACCGTAGTGGGATTTATCATCGCAGCGTTCACAGTCGCTCAACTATTGAGCGCCCCGATGTGGGGACGACTTTCTGACCGAGTGGGGCGGCGGCCGGTTGTCATAATCGCCTTGACGGCGTCAGGGATCGCCTATCTTATTTTTGGTTTTGCGAATTCGCTCTTTCTTCTCTTTCTGTCGCGCCTTGTGCAGGGCGCTGGTGGTGGAACGGTCGGTGTAATTCAGGCTTATGTGGCCGATTCAACTGATCCGAGGGATCGTGCGCGCGCTTTGGGCTGGTTGTCCGCTACGACTAACCTCGGCGTGGCACTTGGTCCAGTCCTCGGCTCTTTTGCGATCGCGCTGGGTAAGCGCGATCTGATGCCGGGGTCAGGAACGCTCCACATGGGCCATGCCGCTCCCGGAATTGTGGCTGCGATCCTCTGTTTGCTGAATATAATTTTTGCCGCACGTTATCTGACGGAATCACGAGACGAGAAGGATCATGAGCCGACTGGCGAACCACCGCGGACATCTCGAGAAGCCGTGTGGCGTGTGATCTCACATTCGAGTGAGCCTTCGTCGCGTCTGATCTGGATCTATGCGATTGCGATCGGCGCGTTTCAAGGGAGCTT
>DATJKB010000466.1:0-14142 GCA_035491875.1 Pyrinomonadaceae bacterium
CCAACCGTTGCAGCAGGATCAGAACTCGACATCATCGCTGCCGTGGTAATCGGCGGCGGTAGTTTGAATGGAGGCGAAGGAAGCATTGTCGGCTCAATGATCGGCGCTTTGATAATGGCCTTCCTACGCAATGGATGTCAGCAGGTTGGTTGGCACAACTACATTCAGGAGATCATCATCGGCGCCATTATCGTGATTGCCGTGGCCGTCGACCGCTGGCGCAGCTCGAGGGTAGTCGCTTAAAACGATGACCGAAGCCGCGCTTCTTCCGTCTTCGCTAACGCAAAAGATGCAGGTCACTGTCAAAGATATTGTCGTGCGCGATATTCGTTTTCCAACGGCGAAGTCGCTGGATGGTTCAGACGCGATGAACGCGGATCCGAATTATTCAGCGGCGTATGTCGTTTTAAAAACAGATAGTGCGGATGGTCTCGAAGGACACGGCCTCACTTTTACGATCGGTCGCGGCAATGAACTGTGTGTTGCTGCCATGAATGCGCTGAAACCTTTGGTGGTTGGACTGACAGTCAGCAGCGGAGCAAACATGGGCGCTTTTTGGCGTCGCTTAACTTCCGATAGTCAGCTTCGCTGGGTTGGACCGGAAAAGGGCGTTATTCATTTGGCAACGGCTGCCATCGTCAATGCTCTCTGGGATCTGTACGCGAAAATTGAAAGGAAGCCGCTCTGGAAACTGCTGGTCGATATGACGCCGGAGGAAGTTGTTGAGTGTATACCGTTTCATTACATCACTGACGCACTCACTCCGGAAGAGGCGCTTGCGATTCTTCGCCGTAATGAAGGTTCCAAACAAGAGCGTGAGCGGCAGATCCTGAAGACCGGTTACCCCGCATACACGACATCCGCTGGTTGGATTGGTTACTCCGATGAAAAAGTGAGAACGCTTGTTCGGGCTGGTCTCGACGAAGGCTGGACCCACTTCAAGATGAAGGTTGGTCGGAGTTTGGAAGAAGATGTGCGACGGGCGCGGATCATTCGTGAAGAGATCGGGTGGGATCGGAAACTGATGATGGACGCCAACCAGGTTTGGGATGTGAGCGAAGCGATTGGTTACATGAAAGAGCTCGCTCAATTTGATCCATATTGGATTGAAGAACCGACTTCGCCTGACGACGTGTTAGGACATTCGGAAATCGCCCGCGCCATTGCACCGATCGGAGTGGCGACTGGCGAACACTGTCAAAATCGTGTGATGTTCAAACAGCTGCTGCAAGCGGGCGCAATAAAATTTTGCCAGATAGATAGTTGTCGCCTGGGCGGCGTGAACGAGGTGCTGGCAGTACTAGTGATGGCGACGAAGTTTGGCGTGCCTGTTTGTCCACACGCTGGTGGAGTCGGCCTGTGCGAGTATGTTCAGCATCTTTCTATTTTCGATTATGTCGCCGTTAGTGCTTGCCTTGACGATCGAATTGTTGAATACGTCAATCATTTGCACGAGCACTTTATTCATCCGGTCAAAATCAACAGCGCGAGGTATATGCCGCCCATGGAGCCCGGATTCAGCATAGAAATGAAACCCGCATCACTCGACCGATTCGAATATCCAGGTGGTGAAGCGTGGCAAGGTAACGGACGCATGTGAATCGCCAAGATCTCAGCACTTGGATCTTTGAACTTAGTACTTGGAGCAAACTGCGAAGTACAAAGTACAAAGTACAAAGACCATGTCATCCAGGAGAAATAATGAGCAAACCTTCTTTTGCACTTGTTATCGTGTTGACTGTTGTATCTGCGGCGTTCTCGCAAACGTCACAAACAGATCGTAAACCCGTCAAGCCGATCAGGCCATTCGTTGTCATGCCTGCGCAAACGCTTGCCGATGTTCAGCAAAAACTACAGCCAGGTAATAAAGTTGAAGAACTAATTGGCGGCGAAGGAATGGAACTTCGGGTTGCAATTCAACATGAGAAAGACACGAGTGCAGCAACTGCCGAGATTCATGATGCTTCAGACGATGTCTATTACGTATTGGAAGGTTCGGCCACCCTCACACTTGGTGGCACACTCGAAACACCGAAAGAAATTGAACCAGGAGAATGGCGAGGACCGCAGATCACCGGCGGGCAGAAGGTCGTCATCAACAAGGGCGATCTCATAATCGTTCCGCGCGGCACTCCTCACCATCGCAGCACCACCGGCCAAAACTTCACGATGATACTGATCAAGGTCTTCGCCGATCCTCGTCCAGCTCCAAAACCATCGCCTGGTTCAGCAACACCGGCTCCGACTCCAACACCGACACCCAACGAGTTGGCCGACCTAAGAACGCAGCTCGAAAGAGCTCAAACAAGGTTAAGCGATTGGCCGGCCTTGGCACGTTATCGTGACGACAACGCGAAAGTCGCAGCGCCGCTGAAAAACGAACAGCGTGTTGTATTCATGGGCGACTCCATTACTGATTCATGGGACGCGCCCAATAACGGTGGCTTCTTCCCCGGCAAGCCATACATCAATCGAGGGATCAGCGGCCAGACAACACCGCAAATGCTCATCCGTTTTCGCCGTGACGTAATCGAGTTGAAACCGAAAGTCGTTGTTATCCTCGCGGCCACTAACGATCTGGCCGGCAACACTGGTCCAACGACGCTGCAGGCGATTGAAGATAATTTGATGACGATGGCAGAACTTGCTCGTGCTCATAACATCCGGGTTGTCTTTGCTTCCTTGCTCCCCGTCAGCGATTACGAAGTAAGAAACGGGCAACCGATCATTCAAACTAAACGTCGACCGCCTGAACAAATCAAAGCACTTAATGAGTGGATGAAAGCATATGCAGCCACACATCGTTTGACCTACCTCGACTATTACTCGGCAATGGTGGATATGAAAGGTTTTCTGAAAGATGAACTCAGTAATGATGGGCTGCACCCAAACCCATCGGGCTACGCTGTGATGAATCCGCTCGCTGAGGCTGCCATTGCTTCGAGTCTGAAGCGCGGGAAATAAGGTGAACGAATCCTGACGACTGGATTCAAGGCGTTGGTGAAATCTCCACCCCTCATTCTCCCCAGGGTAAACCGTTAAAACGGAAATCACATACTTGACTCACCTGTCTTTGCTCCGGAGGAGCAGCATGTTTATAGACCAGCGGGCAATAGAGATGTTTTGCTCCTTTAGGAGCAGCATGTCAGTCGCCTGATGTACATCGCGCTCCGCTGGAGCGTCGCCTCTCACTGTAACGAGAGCTATAAACATCCTGCCCCTCCGGAGCAAAGACAGGTGAGTCAAGATATGATCGCTTCCAGCGGAAGAATAAACCCCTCCTGTCCGAAAAAACGCTTGACCTTCCTCCTTCAGCCGGTGTATATGTTCGCCGTTGGGACAAATTCATTGGTAGTGGTGGTTCTGACTGCTGGCCGTCGCCGATTCGAAAACGCAAAGAGCAGCCAGGACAACTCGCCAAAACAACCCGAAAACGCTGGACACTCCACAAAAGTCCAGCTCTTAAACCAATTGAATCCTTAATAGCGGACCTGGGCGAGTTTAGCTCGCATTCCGGAAGTAGCTCTAATAAGTCCTAAAAGCAAACAATATGACTATGAGAAAGATTAATCCGCACGACTTCACGGTGGCTCGCCGCGGAACCAGTCGCGAGATCAACCGTCAAATCGCTCTCAATCTTATTCGCACCCATCAGCCGATTTCCCGCGCTGACCTGGCGCGATTGATGAATGTGAGGCGCGGCGTTGCGAGCCTTTTGGTCAGCGAACTCCTCGACGAAGCGCTGATCTTTGAAGGTGCCGTTGGTGAGGCTATTGGCCGTGGCCGTAGACCAACGTTTCTCTACATCGACTCGAGACAGCGATGTGTGGTGGGTGTAGATATTCGAGCATCGAGAACCTTCATCATGGTCACCGATCTGCTCGGACACCAGCTCGGCGTGGTCAGCAGTTTTCAGACAAACAGAGATGTCGATGTTTTGATTCCCGAGCTTGCGCGCCGCATTCGACAAGTTCTAGCAGATCACAAAGAGATCGGTGCATGCGAAGGCGTTGGCGTAGTTGTTCCCGGCATGGTCGATCCAACCGGGGGCCGTGTTCTGCACGCTCCCACACTTGCCTGGCGCGACGTGAATCTGCGTGAGCCCCTGGCAGCTGCAACGGGAATTCCCGTCCACATCGAGAATTCTGGTAAAGCATGTGCACTGGCCCAGCTCTGGGCCACACGCAGCGACATGGTCACTTCGGGCCATTCAGTTTTTGTCAGTGTCTCTGACGGCCTTGGCGTTGGCGTGGTGGTGAATGGAGAGTTGCTTCGAGGTCGGCACAACACCGCCGGCGAATTTGGTCACGTACCTTTGAGTATTGATGGACCACGTTGTTCGTGTGGCGCTACCGGTTGCTGGGAAGCCTACGTATCAAACATCGCTACGTTATCGCGCTATTTCAGTCGCGATTTGACTGAAGCAAAACCGCGCGGCGCAGACACAGCAACGTTCACAGTCGAGGACTTGATTGCGCGTGCGCGCGCAGGGGACGCAAAGGCTCTTGCGGCGATTAATTCCACCGCGCGTTACCTTGGCCTCGGACTGGCCTCAATCATCAACGCACTCGATCCCGCGCGCATCTACATCGGCGGTGAAATTACAACTGCGTGGAGTTTGATCGAACCAATCGTCCGCAGCGCTTTGAAGGAGCGGACGCTCACTGATTTCGGAGGTAGTACTGAGATCCATGTAGTGCCGGCAGAAGAACACCCGCGTCTACGCGGTGCGGTTGCACTGGTTGCAGCACCGGCGTTTGCGGCGCCGATGGTGGCGTAGTTGAAGCTCGTGCGAATTCCCTATGGAGGACGATACGAATGTTCGCGAAGAAAACTTTTAAGAGAGCTGCAGCGCTTTTTGGATTATTCGCTGTGAGCCTGGCACTGAGCGGAATCGTCGTAGCGCAAATTAAGTCGGCCGTTCTTACTGGAGTAGTGAAAGATGCGAATGGTGCCGTGATACCCGGCGCTTCTATAGTTGTTGTGGGCGAAGACACCAACGTATCGATTAACACAATCACGAATGACAGCGGCAACTTCACCGTGCCTTATCTTGCGCCGGGTAAGTACACTCTGAACGTCGAGAAACCTGGTTCTGGTTTTGCCAAATACACAAAAACTAATATCACCCTTTCGACCGCGCAAACAGTCCACATCGATGTTGAGATGGAAGCTGGTGTGACGGCTACTGTCAGCGTTTCCGCAGAAACAGCCGTATTGCAGTCGTCCAACGCCACAGTACAAAGCACCATAAACGAGCGTGCGGTTGAAACTCTTCCAAATATCACGCACAACCCGTTTTCATATGCGGCCCTTCAGCCGGGTGTAGTACCGCGCGGTTTGTTCGGCAACACGCAGAACACAACCTCCTTTGGAATCGGTATTGACGGTCGACGCCAAGCGTCGGCCGTTGGCATTAATGGAGGTTCCGCATTTTCAAATGACATCATGCTCGACGGAGTTAGCATTCAGGGTTCGGCGTGGAACGAGACCGCGGTGCTGCCAAATCAGGATGCACTACAGGAAGTAAAGACGATCACGAACAACTACTCTGCTGAGTATGGCCGGGCCCAAGGGGTGATTCTCTTCACCACAAAGGGTGGAAGTAACGATTACCACGGTTCTACCTTCTACCGAATTAGAAATGAAGCTCTAAATGCAAATTCGTTTTCGAATAATGCGCAAGGGTTCGCTCGTGGGCCGTTTAAGTCACATACATTCGGCGGTACGGGCGGCGGCCGAATCATCCGTGACAAAGCATTCTTCTTCGTCAGTTATGAAGGTCTCCGTTTCCATCGCGCCTACGACTTTCTCTTGACCGTTCCAACTGCGGCGGAACGGCGTGGAGATTTCAGTAACACATACGTAGGCACAGCTGGTAATCCTCAGCCCATAAAAATCTATGATCCGTTCAGTGCGACGAAAATCGGCACGACAACCGTTTATCAGCGCGTATTGTTTCCGACATTCACGGATGCACAAGGTAAGGTGCGAATGCTGCAATTACCTGACGGTCGGATTAATCAGTTTGGCCGAGCAATACTGAATGCGTATCCGCTGCCGAATCGCACCCCAGACGACATCTTCAATGCTAACAACTATTTCTTCAGAGACAATCAGCAGTTCACCCGCAACAACATTAACTCACGTGTTGATTACCGCTGGGGTAATCACAGTTTGTACGGCACGTATGGCTTTCAGAAGGGGAACATTCACACTCCCCGATCGTGGGGAACCGACAACCAATACAGCGGACGCAATCGCGCAGGAGAGTTCGTCGGCAATCAACAGCCAGATGACAACTTTTATGTCGCACTAGGAGATACAGTCGTATTCTCCCCTACACTGATTCTAGACGCTCGCATTGGTGTCAACCGTATCAACGCGAATAATGAATTTGACCAGTTCGATGATTACAACTACGACACCTTCGGTATACCCAAATCCATCCAGGCATTGAATGTAATTCCGGGGGTTCCACCGGCGGTCCCCAACGGGAATACCGCATTCGCGCCAATCAGTCCCCTCAATTTCGGAACTTCCCTACACAAACGAGAGCGACAAACCAACACCGATGCGAATGCCAGCATCACTTGGACACGCGGTCGCTGGACGCACAAGTTCGGCGGCACTTATCGCGTGCTGCTCTCAAATTACATTGACGTAGATGATTCAGCGCAGATACGGACGGGGGCCGAATTTACTCGCAGCACGATTAACGCAGACGGGAGTACGGGAGGTCTAAATACATCTGATCCGACCAACAATGGTTTTGGTGCCGCCTCAATTCTGCTCGGCGCCGGCTCGATTGGTGTCACACCGGGATTCACCATCCGCCTGGCGCTGGCGCAAAAATACTATGCGCTGTATAGCCAAAACGATTGGCGTGTAAACAACAAACTAAACCTCAACCTGGGTCTACGATGGGATGTGCAGCCTGGACCAACCGAACGGTTCAACCACATGAGTTCGATAGATCTGAACGGCAAAGAGCCACTGTTCGGAACCCCAGGGGCGATCGTCTTCCCGGGCAACACTACAGACGATCGCCACATGTGGAAGACTGAGTACAAAAACTTTGGGCCAAGGCTGGGGGCCGCGTACCAACTGACAGATTCGATCGTGCTTCGCGGCGGCTATGGTCTAACTTATGTTCCCTCGAACACTGGTTTCAACGATGGACCCGGGTTCTATGGTGCGGGTGCTTTTACGTCCTCCGCAAGCGGACTTCCGTATGGAACGAATCCTGCCGGCGTCGTTGTTGGACCATTCAATAGCGAAAGCATTGCTCAGATTCTGCAGCCCGTTGGCCCAAACGTAAACGATCCAAGGATCTACGGCGGTGCTAGGCGCTTTCCTTATAATTACAAGAATGGTTACGTGCACCAGTGGAATCTCTTCTATGAACAGAAGCTTGGCGCCAATTGGGTAGTTTCAGCCGGCTACATTGGTTCGAAGGGTAGTCGATTGCAAGTAGTGTTTGTTCCCATCAATAGCCCGCAGTTGGTAGATCTCCAATTACTCGAGTCGTGGCGAAATACTTACATAAGTACGAATGGGGTTACGAATCCATCAACACAACAGATCTGTAATCCGTATCAGACGCAGCAGACCTGTAATAACGCAAACACGGCAGCCGCCAGTGGCCCTCTGATTCCGTATGGCGCAGGTGTTATCAGGAATCGCACGATTAGCAGGTTGGATGCTGCTTTTCCGTATCCACTTCAAGGCGACAATGTAACTCTCAGCGAAGGTTTTTCCACCTATAACGCAATGCAGCTGCAAATCATGCGCCAATTTGCCGGCGGCCTACAAATGGGGGCGCATTACACTTGGTCCAAGCAACTGGGATCCACTCGTTACAACGCTCAGACAAATCAAGGTTATTCGGATGGTGCTGACGCAAACTACTTCCCAAATGTTCGACCCGATCTGCGCGAACTAAACAAAAAGCCCACGACGAACGATATTCCGCATCGCCTCTCAGTGAACTGGGTCTACGACCTTCCGTTTGGACCTGGCCGTAGTTTCGACTCGGGCTCGTCCGTGGTGAACGCAATTATCGGTGGCTGGCGTTGGGGTGGTGCATTTGTTGCGCAATCGGGTTTTGTTCTGACACTTCGTAACGGTGGGACAAACTCGATCAATAGTCTTCCCGATCTTGTTCCTGGCGTGTCGCTTGAAGTGCCAAAAGCGTTGCAGCGCTGGTACGACGGCAAGACATCGGTGACTCTACCGAGCGGACGCGTTATCACTCCCTGCAAGAACTGTTTCCTGAAATACAACATCGATGCGTTTGCTGGGCGACTCGTCGCTGGACCTAATGGCAGAGCAATTCCAGATATTTTCTGGTACGGCACGGCGGCGGCTACCTATGACGGGATGCGCACGCCATCGATCTGGAATTCAAACATGGCATTGGAAAAATCGTTTACGTTGCGTGAGAAGTATTCGATCAGTGTTGCGGCTCAAGCGACGAACGTTTTCAACCATACCCAATTCAAGCCGAGCTTTAACGCAACCTTTGGAGCGACGGTCCAACAATCAACACTCGATAGCGCTGCGAATGCTCCATTGAAACTTTCTCTCGGACAGCTGCTGGACACGGCAAACACATTTGGCACTTTCAACCAAGACGCATATGACGCTCGGCAGATCGAGTTTGTAGTGAGATTCAAATTCTGAAGGCAGGCGATCAACTGTAGACAAATCGTCGACAGTTTGATTCCGCCATAACTAATCCAACAAAAGTTTTTCGGAGGTGTTAGAAATGCGAAGCGCAAGCAATTCCCGACTATCTCTTCTCTCCCTGAAAATATTTGCTGCTGTCTTGCTCTGTGCTGCGGTTTGTATGCCGGGTTACGGCCAAACGGTAGTCGGTCGCATTTCAGGCACCGTCCAGGATGCGAACGGAGCGGCCATACCCAACGCAACGATTACGGTAACTAACACTGCCAACAATCTCGTTCGTACTGGTACCGCAGATCAAAATGGCTTTTACACGGTAACGAACTTGCCGGTGGGGACCTACACCATCGAAGCCGAACAAAAAGGCTTTAAGAAAGGTGTCATCGCCGGCCAGAATGTTACGGCAGACGCGCGCGTAACAGTAGATCTAACGCTCGAGGCTGGTGAAGTATCTGAGACAGTGCAGATTGTTTCATCGGGTGGCGAGACTGTTAATACGACCTCTGGCGAAGTGTCTCGCGTGATCGATCGACAGCAGGTGCAAAACCTTGCACTGAATGGTCGCAACTATATTCAACTGCTTTCGCTTGTGCCTGGTGTTGCGTTACTAAATGACGATCAGCTCGAACTCACGACGAGTCTGGCCACAGGTAATCAGTCGATCAACGGCAATCGCGGCCAGACCAACAACGTTACGATCGATGGCGGCTTCAACTTGCAGTCCGGAAGCAACGCCAGTCAGATCAACAACCTCGGCATCGATTACATCCAGGAAGTCAAAATTCAAACTTCGAATTTCTCTGCGGAGTATGGCCGCAACTCCGGGGCGCAGGTGAGTCTCGTCACGCGCAGCGGCGGCAACGATTTTCATGGCAGCGCATTCGAATTTCTCCGCAACGAGAAGTTTGATGCGCGTCCATTTTTTGCTCCGATTCGTCCAGCGTTACGGTTCAATAATTTTGGCTATAGCGTTGGAGGCCCGATAATTAAGAACAAGTTTTTCTTCTTCGGCGGTCAGGAATGGAAATACATCCGCCGCCTCTCCAACGCGCAACGCCGTACCGTTCCAGCATTAGCTGAACTCGATGGAAACTTTCGGCTGCGTTTGGCCGGCCGCAATGGCATTCCCGGAGATGCTGACGACAGCGTACTACGAGATCCAAATTTCCCTACCAACCAATGCGTCAATCCAGTTGTTAATGCAGCCGGCGTAGTGACAACTCCCGCCATTCGAACGGGATGTTTTGGCGGTACCAACTCCGCGATTTGGAACATCATTCCGACAAGCAGGATCACTGCAGATGGTTTGGCAATCTCGAAGGTTTATCGTACGGCGATCGGACTCGCCACGAGTTACACCGACACGATCCTTGGCAATAACATAGTGTTCCAACAACCGAACCCGCTCGATTATCGAGAAGACCTTGTTCGTCTAGACTATCGTTTTAATGAGAAGCACAGCGTGTACGGTCGGTACATTCACGACAAGAACGAGCTGATCGATCCGTTTGGTACGTTCATTACTACGCAGATTCCGACCATCCCCAGCTTTCGCCTGCGGCCTGGCACATCCATCCAGGTGAACTACACCTGGTTGGTAACGCCGACATTCATCAATGAAGCGAAGGCCACCGGTGCGTGGGTGGCCCAACGAATTCCTCCCTCAGGTGAATTGTGGAAGCGCGAAACTTACGGTTTCACATACCCACAACTGTTTACTGGCGGCGGACGGTTCGAAAACTCGATTCCCGATACCACCATCGCGGGTTTTGCGAGTTTCTTCGGTGCTGCTCGGTCGTTGTTGTCGCCCACCACCGACATTAATTTCAGCGACACTGTTACTTATGTTCGTGGCAGTCACACACTGAAAGTCGGCGGCAGCATTACCCGCAACCGCATTGACCAAAACGCACGCACAACCTACGCCGGGCAAGTCGACTTCAACACCGGCAGTAACACACGTACAAGTAATCAGTCGTTTGCTGACGCGCTGCTTGGTAACTTTAGAACATATAGCGAACAAGCCCTCGATCCAATGGGCTTCTTCCGCTTCACGCAGTTTGAGTCCTTCGCTGCTGACAGCTGGAAGGTTCATCCCAGACTTAGCCTTGAACTAGGTGTTCGCTACCAGTATGGCCAGCCGATATACACTCAGGCGAATAATCTCGCCAACTTTGATCCGTTCAGGTATGACCCGGCGCAGGCGGTCACCATATTCGGTACCGGGGCCAACGCTGGCAATATCGACACGAGCAAAGGAGGCAATCGCTTCAATGGTTTGATCCGTGCAGGCCAGGGGGTTCCACCTGAAGAATTGGGACGCGTTCCAGGCGGTGACAGCGCGGCCGTGAACGCAGTTCCAACAGGTGCCCCGCGTGGTCTATATAACGGTCATTACTACTTCATGCCGCGTGTCGGCTTTGCGTATTCGCCGTTCTCAGACAACAAGACTGCCATTCGCGGCGGATTCGGAATGTACTACGACCGCATTGAAGGCAATCTAATCTTTCCGTCGCTCAGCAATCCACCTTATGCGTCGAGTGCGCAGTTTACGAATGCAAATTTGTCCAATATCACCGGCGGCACCACGACCGTCGCGCCGTTTGCGCAAATCAATGCAGTGAATCCCGAGCTTGAGTCGCCTTATACGATGAGCTCGAGTCTAAGCATTCAACGCGAGTTGCCATTCGGTATCTTTGTAGAAGCCGCGTGGGTCGCAAATCTTGGTCGTCACCTTATTCGTCAGCCTGACATCAATCAGCCTACGTTTGATCAGTTGCGGGCAAACATCCCTCCTGGACCAAACGTCAACGTTAACGCGTTGAGGCCATTCAAAGGTTACACAGCCATCCGTATGCGCATGAGTGATGCGACTTCGAACTATCACGGCATGCAACTTTACGCTGCGAAACGCAAGGGCGATTTGCTGATGACCACGTCTTACACGTGGTCGAAAGTCCTTACCGATGCGAGCGGCTTCAACGACAATCCAGAAGATCCTTTCAATCGGAAGTTCAACTATGGACCAGCAACATTCGATCGTCGTCACGTGTTTGCCGCAACCTACACGTACACGGTGAAAGCTTTCAGCCGGTCGACTGGTCTGGTAAAAGCTGTATTTGATGGATATGAGATCAGCGGTATCACGCGGCTACAGTCAGGTCCTTATTTAACTGTGACCGCGACAGGCAATGGCGTCTTCGGTAATCGCAGGGCCGACTGTCTCGGCGGAGATGGTTTGTTCCCGAACGGTGAGCGAGGCCCAAACCATTGGGCAGATCGCACAGCGTTCGCCGCCGCGCCTGACACTCGGCGCGGTACTTGTGGTGCCGGCACACTACTCGGGCCAGGGGCGCACACTTGGGATTTCTCACTGCGGAGACGTATAGGTCTTACTGAGAAATTTAAACTTCAATTCCAGGCTGATCTCTTCAACGCTTTCAATCGAGCGAATTTCCGCGACTTGGAAAGTAATATCAGCGCGGCGGGTTTGGCGTTCGGGACGATTTCAACAGCTGGACCACCAAGAAATGTTCAGTTTGGTTTGAAATTGACCTTCTAAAAAACCGCGCAGTTAGGAGGGGGGCGCGACGAGGGTACGCGCCCCCGCTTCCTTTCAAGTTAAACTACGAACATGGGACTCACCACTCGCACAATACGCTGCGTCGCCGTTGTGATTGCACTAGGAATTGCAAACGCGAATCTTGATCGCAGCGCAGTCTGTCAGACTTCCGTGGTCCCTCACAGCACGATGGTGTCGACAGCGACCCTCCGTGATGAGGTTAACGAGTTCCTGCATAAAGAATTGACTGCACATCTAGGAGCGATCAAGACACTGGATCCTGTGCCTGATCGAGTGTTGGGTGTTCCTACCACAGGTGAGTTTTCGTGGGGCACTTTCATGCGTTCGCTCGCGGCTTATTCAGACACTACTGGCAAGCGAGAGTTAGCAGGTAAAGATCTCGTTAAGACGGTTGGCCAAATCGGGTTGATTGAAGCGCGTGCCGGCAGCAAAGCGTTTTCACAACTCTACGCAGCACTTGCTCTCCGACACTTCGGTCGTGATCTGGCCACAAATCCGTTGTGGCTAAGCTTGTCCCCCGACGAACAGAAGGCCTGGCTTTCGCTTCTGAACCCGGAAAGATTCTATGACCCGCGCACAAACCGCGTAATTGATCTGCCTGACAACTATCTGGGTGTGGCCGCGCGCATTGCGAGCATTCGTTACGAGCTCGGTATCTCGAAAGACAGACCATTCCTCGACCGATTGCTCGATCGAGCTGCGGTCCAGTTCACAAGTGGTGCGATCTACGCCGACGACGCGCCGCCCACTGGACGGTTTGATCGTTATTCGAATGAGTATGCTCGATACATCTGGGACGCGGCGGAACTTGCAGGACGAAAAGACATTCTCGATAAAGTGCGTCCCTCGTTGATTAAGCAGATGCGTCTTTGGTGGGACCTCGTTTCGGAAGATGGCTACGGTTACAACTGGGGACGAAGTCAGGGAGTTGTTAGTTATCTCGATACGCCGGAGATCGCTGGTTTTCTTGCCGCTCATCCGGAGTTTCGGCCTGCACCACTAGCAGATCTCGCAGCACTGTATTATCAAGCCTGGAATTACTTGCACCACGACTATCGTCCGGATGCGCACCTCTTATCGATCTTTGCATTCGGACGCGGGAACTACGCCTACATCAGTCGCGAAAGAGAGTGGCAACAGACGACCGGTTTCTTCGGTAAGCTCGCAAACTCGCACATGTCCTTGATGAATGCTCTTGTTAGTGAAGGAATGACAACATTCCCTGCCGTGCCGAGTTTGGGTCGCGTAAGTCGATTCGAGTTCTTCCGCAGAGATCCGGATCGCGTCTTTGGAGTTTGGCTTGTCAGGCAAGATGCTCTTAGTTTCGCCTTGCCGATCACGACTGGGCCAAAGGCCGGTGCCAGTGATTATCTTCCTGCACCTTTTGGATTAGCGGGATTCGCGGCGCCCGTTGAGACGATCTATCCGGCTCTGGTGCCGAACATTGAATTGGCTGACGGGCGTATTGTCGTGACTACCGATGGCGCGGATTCAATTGAAGCCGCTGCTGATGGTCAGTCGTTGCGAATTCGCTGGAATCGGTGGGCAGTTGTAGGCGGTCGTCCGGGTAAGCCGATTGATGTTGGTCTGACGAGTGAGGTCACCTGGCGTATAGTAAATGGAACACTTGTGCGAGAAGAGACATTGACAACTGATAAGCCTTTGACGATTCGTAGTTGGCGACTTGCTGTTCCAAGCACCTATGCAAATGTGAGTACGGAACAGGACGTCCGGGGCAAACGTGTCGATCGATTTTTCTCGCAGCGTGGTGCGTTGGAAGTTCAGTTGACGGGAGAATCGTTTCCGATCAAGAGATCGGTGATGGCAACTGGCGATAGTGCGTTGGGGCGTGGAGTGCATGGCGCGATTCC
>DATJKB010000467.1:0-7323 GCA_035491875.1 Pyrinomonadaceae bacterium
GAAGAAAATCTACGACCGTGAATTGCTTTACTCAGGGCCGCTCTTCACGCATCAACTTTCGCACATGTGGATCGACTTTCGCGGTATTCGCGACGACTTCATGCGCGCGCACGACAGCGACTACTTCCAGAATAGCCGCCATGCGACGTTTGTGCAGCAGGAATACGCGATCCGGAATCCCATGAATTTCGTTGGCTATGGCGAATACTGCTGGGGATTCACAGCATGCGACGGACCTGGCTGGGCAAAGCGTACCGTCAACGGCGTCGAACGCGACTTTTTTGACTATATCGCTCGAGGCGCTCCATTCGGCCCCGACGACGGTACTGTCGCGCCGTGGGTTGTCATTGCTTCGTTGCCGTTTGCTCCTGAAATCGTCATCCCGACCATACGGCATTTTGCGCAAATGGACTTGGGAATGACGGGGAAATACGGGTTCAAACCGTCATTCAATAAGTCGTTTGTTGTCGAGAATAGTCCGACTAGTTGGTGGATCACGCCATATCACTTCGGAATCGATCAAGGGCCGGTCGTGCTCATGATCGAGAACTACAGGACAGGCCTGCTCTGGAACATCATGCGCCGTTGCCCGGCGGTCGTCACCGGACTCACGCGGGCGGGATTCAAGGGCGGTTGGCTTGATTCTGTTGCGGCGACTAATTCTTGAGCCGATCAATCACCGCCAAGTCCAACCATTACTTACAGTGTCTCTTTATTCGGTTCAAAGTAGAATCAAACATGAGTGATATTGTGTTTCTAGTAGCTTATCCACCTTCTGGAAGCGGTAAATTCCATGAAAGCTCAGAGAAGGAAGGTGCCGATCCCCCGGGCAGCACTCACGGTTGCTACTCCCGACTTACCCCGCAACGCGCGATTAGCCAAAACTCGATTGCTGGAGTTATCAGGTCAGGAGTCCGACGCCGACAAGGTGCGACCGACATCTGAAGAGGCATTGATGAGGGCGCAGAAATTTGGACTTTTTGCTGTGACGCTATTGTGACGGGAATTCAGATAAGAGCACGCGTAGGCGGCATAGCTAGGTAAAGAATCATCAAAAACCCCTGAAAAACCGCGGCGGCTGCAACCTGTTTTAGTTTGAATACTTAAGAATTAGCGCGTGTTCGGATTATGAATCCCACGCTTGAAGAACTCGCTTTTTCTGTTGTTTCTGCTCTTCAGAACTACCGAAATAAGAGAGCGTGGGACTCGTATCCCCAAGGTCTCAACCTGAGAGGAGTCCTACTCTGCTTAGGCTCGTTGCTGTTTGCAAAAGCTTCGACGCCGCAACGCGATCATTTATACATATAGATAAGGACAAGATCATGCCAAGGTCCCATGGATCTTAATGGGAAAGGTACATTTTCCAGAGGACAAGAACACCGAAACGGTGATCACCTGTGAGCATGGCCCACGCTCCTGGCCAGTGGACATTTATGCGCAAGCGTTCTTGATTCCTTATCTCCAGCCGAAATTCCTTCTTGCGGCAGGTTCAGGTATCTCGATCCCGACAGCCACCGACCGCCAGCTTGGAACAGGAAAACTAATCGTCCCCCGGTGGTCGCTCCCGTCTGGAATATTCCAAAGCGAGGGTTCTTTTTCGTCAAGGTGCAAGATTTCTTCTCAGTTGCAGGCTTCCACGACCGGCCGGATGTCCATTTCATGACCATCACCCCGTTGCTAGTATGGCGATTGAAGAATAGGCCCTACTGGATACAACCTGAAGAGGAATCGCAAACTAAATGGCAGGGCGATGGCCACACTGGTTACAAGGCCGGATTCTTGCTTGGTCGCATCAAGAAAAAGCGCGGCGTTTGGATCAAAGTCGAGGTCGGTATGGGCCGCTATCGCGTGGAGAGTTTGGCCATTAAGACAAGTATCTTTAGAGTGCGTTAAGGACGCCTGCGGGAACCAATGCGCTTCAAGGTTACGCGTCAGCCTTGCCACCCGCTATCCACGCGATTTTTGCTGCCGACTTCTTTCACCCTACCTACCTGTCGGTTCTGACAGTGGCTTCGAGTAAGCATTAACCCCCAAAATGTTGTTGAGGCTCCAACATTGCGGGGCGTTAGATATTTTCGAACCAGTTCGCAACCACTCGCAAATATCTAGAAACCGGCCCTTCAGCGCGAAGTCATTGATACTTCGGTCTGGATCGATCGTTGCCCGGGTAATTTCATATTTGACTGTCGTGTTCTAGAAGTTGACTACAATTAAGAACGATTCTTGAACACGAACCGAGGTGGGCCAGTCGTCGGCATGGCTTGAAGTTCTGGTCCGGCGAAGAGCCTAAGGAGTGGTGAGTAATAGGGATATGAGGTATGAGTGGCTAGGACCTGAGGGACAAGTTCGCCAAAGTCGCCTGTTTGCTCCACGGCTTGGCCACACGCATATTCATCCCTCAATACTCATTACCTCATCATGAATCTCTGGGTGGCTTCAGCGCCTTCCGACAGAGATCAAGAACCTGCAATGCGCAGATGAAAAATGAAGGAGATAAGCTAATGAGATCAATTTGTAGGGTCGTGAATCTTAGGCTGGCCACCGCGGGAGTAATCAGTTTGATAGCGCTGATCAATACCTCGGCTAACGCCCAGGAACTACCGAAGAGGATTTTTATTCAGGCGCAGGCGATGGGAACGTCGACGCAAATGGGACGAACAGCCAGTGTCAATCTCATCATTGAAGAGGTAACTACAGACGAGGAAAGGGCGGGATTGATCGAGGCGTTCCAGCAGAAAGGCAATGAGGGTCTGGTTAATGCCCTGTCCAAGATGCACAGCAAAGGAAGAATGTCGGTTACAGGCACGCTGGGCTATGACGTCGCCTACGTTAAGGTGTTTAAGCAACCTGATGGATCCACCATCATTCGCATGGTAACCGATCGGCCCCTGCTCTTTGGTGAAGTATGGGCGAGTACGCGATCGATGGATTACAGTCTGTCTGCAGTGGAAATTATTATCAGCAAGGACGGGAAGAAAAAAACCGGCACCCTTTATCCGGCTTGTCAACTCAAGCTGAACAAGGAGAACGTAGTGGAATTGGAGCTTTACCAGAATCCCTTTAATCTCGTAAACATCACGAAGCGTTAGAGCGCTCGCGAAGATTTGTATCTTTGACCCCGAGGTTGGATATCGCGTTTTCGATAACCCATCGCGGGGTCGCGCCCTTTTCGCAGTGTTCAGAATGTAAGGCTATGAAAAAAAGGAAAGGGTACGTTGGATAAACCAGAACATCGCGACATGTCCAATGGCGTAGGGAGGTACGAGTTCTGTCCACCGCGGAACTGAAACGTGGATGCGCCGCACGAGCCCAATCAACGACAATACCGCGCCGCGTGCAAGAGAGCGTGGGGGTTTTGCTCGCAAGGTCTGCAAAATCTCGGCAAAGTTAGAACTACACTCAACCAAAAGTCCGGGCACTCTACCCATATCAAAATACCCCTGAACCTTTCGAATACCCGGTTGAAGTTCAATTCGTAAAAAGCTCAATCGTCAGAATGCACCCAGCGTGCAGCTACAGAGGTCTTAACGGCGAAATGATTATTTGGGCGACGCCTTCTTTAGCTGTTGCAAGTAATCCGCTAACAGTTCATTGAAGTGGGTCGGATCCTCAAGCATCGGATAGTGGCCGCTGCCTTTAATGATTACGACCTCGAACTGGGGTGCGTACTTGCGATTGATTTCCAGGTTAGTGGGATTCATGTCCGCGTTAATCGCGTGAATCGGTACTTTGACTTCCTTCAGTGCTGGAACTGAATCGTAGGCTAAGATTCCTTCAAGAATTGCAATCGCAAGCTCGGGTGGACGCGAGGTTACTTCGGAGGTAATGCGAGTCTTTACCGCGGCAGGCGTGCTGGGAGAGAAGAGCATTTGATTCAAGAAACCCGTCATGGCGCCTTTGTAGTCTGCCCGAAGCTGCTTGATCGCCGCGTCGAGTTGTTCTTGAGGCAACTTGAATTCTACGTTATGCAGAACATCAACCGGAACGATTGCGACCACGCGCTCCGGCATTCGCCGAGTCGCCTCCAGCACGATCGGTCCACCCATTGAGCTACCGACAAGTATCACGCGTTTAAGTTTGAGTTTCGTGATAACGGTATTGACGTCGTCGGCAAAACTTTCGATTGACCAGTTCTTCCGGCCCTGGCCAGACTCGCCATGACCTGGTAGGTCGATAGTCACAACTCGCTGATTCTTTGCAAATACAGAAACCTGGTTGTCCCAGACGTGCCGGTCACAGCCCCCGCAGTGGATGAAGACCAATGCAGGCTCGCCCTTGCCTTGAACAGAATAATGAATCGGAACACCGTCTGCGGCCGCGACAACACCAACGTTGCTAGCATACGAACCAAACGAAACGACCAGAGTTAAGAACGAAAGAAGCAGACCTAAAGACATACAGCACCTCACTCTTCAAAAGGTTGAGAATCTGATTAGTTGTACGCTAGGACTCAAGCTGCAATACAAACTCGTCCAATGGATAAACACGTTACATTGGTACCGCAGCAAAAGTTGTGAAAGTCGCATTGAATAATCATTAAATCTCAATAGCACCGATCAATTCGCGAAGTCCATCAATCGCGGCGATTGAATCGAGAGACTCATTTCTGTAATCCAGTGGTCCAATTTACAACGAGCGTGATAGGGTTCGTGAATGTTTCCTCGATGAGTGAGTTGACGAGAAAGCGCTGCCCGTCTCGTGTAACTGCGTAATGGCTCCTGAACTCAGTAATCGTTAGAACACGCGTGAGAAAGAGCGGCTGCGGTGTTTTTGCCTCGAAGGCTGCACCGAGCTTGACTTCAACCGCCATGAGTCTTCTATCTGTCGCAATATAAAAAAGCTCGTTACCATCACCCCGCCACAGCGGTTGCGCTCCGCCGTTCGTTGAAACTCTCACGGGACCACCTGACGCGGGGAATGTCTGAACATAAACCTCGGGCTTTCCAGATATATCAGAGGTGTACGCCACCCATTTTCCGTCTGGAGAGAATCGCGCCTGCTGCTCATTAAAATCAGTCTTTAGGAAGGAAATCGGATCTCGGGGACCCGACATTGGCAACAGCCATAAATCTAATTTGGTTTTTGGATTTCGACTTTCGTAGATAATGAACTTGCCATCGTGAGACCAATCATCTGGCACCTTTGTTTCGTCTGACTTAAGCAGAGGTTGTTCATTCTCAAGTCCGTTAGCTTTTTTCAAATAAAGATTGAAAACGCCTTCTCGCGTTGAAGCAAAAACGATCTGGTTGCCATCAGGAGACCAAGTCGGAAATGAGTCAGCTGCGCTATCGGTCGTAAATCTCGTTGGCACTCCCCGCGAAAGATCGAAAAGCCAGATATCATTTCTGCCTGTTTGAGGATCGCCAATATCTTGCGCAGCTCGCTTTTCATCAGGTGATAGTGAAACATTTATGTAGATGCCCCTCGCGCCAAGAGTTCCGATCTCTTTGCCAGACCGATCAAGCCATATCGGCTGATTACCCAAACCTCCTCCGGAGCGAAATGCCAGTACACCATTTCCGGAGATCGAGAATGCTGCTCGCGCAATACCCGGATTATTCTGCACATGGTCGACAATCGAAACGGGTTCGCCGCTAAGTTGACGCGTGTCGGCATTGAACCGCTGGACCATCAGCGCCTCATTCCGTAAAAACAGCAGAAAGCCGGGAGGCGCATACAGTGCGTTCGTTGTAGTCTGGATTAGTCGAGTTGTGTCTTTTGAATCAAGGTCTCCAACATATAACCCGCCGCTGTCAGCCCCTCCAACGTTGTTGACCACGTAAAGGAGGTGGCGATCGTCCGGGAGGAAAACCGGCCAGCGATGAGAACGCTCCGATTGGTGGATTGTTGTCATTGGTGTCGCCTCGCCACCTCCCGCCGACACTTTATAGAGCGGGCCATCCGTCAGCCCGAACACGATTACTCCGTCGCGGTTCCATGCTCCGCCGCGTGCAGGTGCGGGTAGATTGCAGATGGTTTGCGGCGCAGAGCCTGATGCCTCAACTTTCAGAAGCTTGCCGGCTGTGAAGTATCCAATGAAACGACTGTCAGGTGACCAGAAAAGAGAGCCGGCCTGCAACGCACCATCCGTTCCGGGTAGTAGCTGTGCTGAGACCGAATCAAGAGATCGCACCCAAATGTAAGTTTGCCCTTCGGAAGTACCAATTAACGCAAGGCGAAGACCGTCAGGCGAGACTGCAAACGCTGCCACGGATCCAGGCAACGTTACTTTCTCAGGTGGCAGGATCGAGAACTTGACGACACGTTCATTAGCTGGAGCGCGCTTGAAGTAAAGAAGAGCAAACGTGATGGACGAGAGGAGTAGCAGTGCAACAAGGGAAATCCAGATCCAACGTTCTTTACCGTGACGGGAACCCATTACCACACTCGGCAATGGAATCGTTTCACCTGAGTTCGTTAGTGAACCGCCGGACAAAGCTTCAAGCGCGAACGCGAGATCACGCGCTGAATGAAAACGTCCTTCCGGATTCTTCTCGAGGCAATGATTAACGAGTCTTTCTAATGCCGGCGAAACGCTCTTGTTCGTATCGGATAACTCTGGTGGATCTTCTTTTAGAATAGCGCTCATCGTTTCAGCCGCCGACTCACCGTGAAACGCCCGTTGTCCGGAGAGCATCTCGTAGAGAACTGCCCCGAACGCAAAAATATCCGAACGCTGATCTACAGGTTGGCCCTTCAGTTGTTCCGGTGCCATGTAACCGACCGTACCCATGACTACACCTGGATCCGTATCGACACGACGAGTCGGCACATCTGTTTGCACTTGGTTTCCGTCCAGTTGTGTGAGCTTCGCAAGACCAAAGTCGAGGATCTTTACCCGTCCGTCGGTGGTGATGAAGATGTTATCGGGCTTGAGATCACGGTGGACGATCCCTTTCTCATGAGCTGCTGCGAGACCGTGAGCTATCTGCAACGCATAATCGATCGCACGACGTTGGGCCAGCGGCGTGCCCGCGATTCGCTTACGCAGTGTTTCGCCTTCCAGCAGTTCCGAAACAACGTAAGTAGTCCCGTCGTGAGCGCCAATGTCATGAACCACAAGTATGTTTGGATGGTTGAGTGCACTCGCAGCACAGGCTTCTTGTTCGAATCGACGCAACCGTTCAACGTCCGTCGAAACAGTCGTGGGTAGAACTTTCACCGCAACGTCGCGACCGATCTCCAGATCGCGGGCGAGATAAACCTCACCCATTCCACCCGCGCCGAGCTTGGATCGAATTTCATATCGACGGAGTCTTGTGCCTGAGTTAAGGATCACATTATTTCTTCATTCCCGCCGTCCAATTCACAACAACAGTCAGC
>DATJKB010000468.1:0-7628 GCA_035491875.1 Pyrinomonadaceae bacterium
CCGAGAGATTGATGCGCTCGGCGGAATCATGGGACGAGTCATCGATGAAACGGGCATCCAGTTTCGACTGTTGAATCGATCGCGCGGACCGGCTGTGCAGTCGCCGCGTGCCCAAGCTGACCGGATGCAATATCGAACGCAGATGCGTCGAACTCTCGAATCGACGTCGGGTCTGCATCTTCGTCAAGGGAAGGTGGTCGACGTCGTTATTGAAGGATCCAGCGTGAAGGGCGTGGAGCTTGAAGACGGGAGAAAGTTCCTATCCACGGCGGTAGTGATCGCAACGGGCACCTTCCTGAACGGATTGATTCATACGGGCCGACGAACGTACAGTGGCGGCCGCACTGGCGAACCCGCGTCAATCGAGCTCGCAGAAGCGCTGAAGAGGATCGGATTTCCAGTAGGGAGATTAAAGACCGGGACTCCGCCAAGGCTCGACGGTCGCACTATCGACTGGGATGCATTTGTGCCGCAGCCGGGCGACGAACGACCTGTGGCCTTCTCTTTCGCTACGGATGAAATCCGTCAGCGACAGATTCAGTGCTTCATCGGCTACACGACGCATGAAGTGCACGATCGTATTCGACAGAATTTGTCGGAGTCACCTCTGTACTCGGGAAAGATCAAGGGCATCGGTCCCCGATATTGCCCCTCAATCGAGGACAAAGTGGTGAAGTTTGCCGAGAAGGATCGACACCAACTCTTCCTCGAGCCTGAAGGACACGACACAAATGAGGTCTACCTAAACGGGTTCTCAACCTCCTTGCCCGCCGAAATGCAGCAAGACCTTGTGAGGATGATTCCAGGGCTTGGGAGCACCAACATCATCCGGCCTGGGTACGCCATTGAATATGATTTCGTCGACCCTCGAGAACTGGGGTTTGACCTTCAGACACGAAGAATCTCTGGCTTGTTTCACGCGGGTCAGATCAACGGAACCACTGGGTACGAGGAGGCCGCATGTCAGGGTTTGGTTGCAGGCATCAACGCAGCGCGATTCATTCAGGGTCAGGATCCCTTCCGATTGCGGCGGGAGGAATCTTATGTCGGCGTGCTGGTTGAGGATCTAATCACGCAGGGGGTGGACGAACCTTATCGAATGTTCACTTCGCGGGCCGAATACCGCTTGGCGCTGCGCCACGACAACGCCGATGATCGGCTAAGCAAACATGGCCGAGAACTGGGTCTCGTCGGCGACGGGGATTGGAAGCGATACACAACTCGCAAGGCGCGCTTAGAGGAACTGAAAAACGCACTAGAGTCGACGCGCTTAAAGCGAGCAGATCCCCAGTACGCCGCGGTTTCGGCTTTGCTGGAGTCGGATCTGGGCGACGCAATCTCGTTAGCACAGCTCGCGAAGCGTCCGGGAGCGACAACAGAGCTCGTCTCATCGCTACTCCCGCCACACATACAGGGGCCGGACGACTCAGATCTGCGGTCCGCTTTGGCGGATCTGTTGTATGCGGGCTATCTGGAGTCTCACAACTTAACCGTCAGCAGGTTGTATCAACATGACGGCTTGCGTATCCCCCTCGACACACCATTCGCGACCATCAGCGGTCTTTCGAATGAGATTATCGAACGGTTGGATCGGGCGAGGCCCGTGACCTTCGGTGCCGCGCGCCGTCTTCCCGGTCTGACACCGGGTGCCTTGTCGACGCTGCTGGTGTTTCTTTCGAGCCGCAACGGGGCGACGGCCTGATGTTTCACGTGTCACGGTTCGGATTGGGACACGTGAAACATCGCACGCCAATAAAACCCCTTAATCTCCCCCGTCGTCTAGCCCGCTTTCGCGGCATGTGTTAGTTTATCCGCCAAAAGCTTCGGGAGTGCTCGCTCGCCAGTTATGGCTAAATCCATAGCCGTCGCCAATCAAAAGGGCGGAGTCGGAAAAACGACGACCGCTGTTAACCTCGCTGCGGTTCTCGCAAGTTGGGGGCATCGTGTCCTGCTTGTCGACGCCGATCCGCAGGGGAATGCCACGTCCGGTGTCGGTATCCAGCGCGGAAGCTTTCGAAAAGGCCTCTATCACGCGCTTGTCCTCGACGAGCCTCTCAACGAGTTAACGCTAGACACTGGTTTGACGGGGCTCAGCGTCGTTCCCTCGAACAAGGATTTGGCGGGAGCAGAAATCGAACTGGTCGACCTGGAACACAGAGAAATGCGTTTGCGTCAGTGCCTGGAGACGGTTCAGGATCAGTTTGATTACATCATTATCGACTGTCCGCCTTCGCTCGGGTTGCTGACGCTCAACGCGTTGACAGCGGCCAAATCGCTGTTGGTTCCCATTCAGTGCGAGTACTACGCGCTCGAAGGCGTGACGGAACTCTTCGACACTCTGGCGAGAATCCGACGCCTACACAATCCCTCCCTCACCATCGAAGGGTTACTGCTAACCATGTACGACGAGCGCACAAACTTGTCTTCCGCGGTCGCGGCTGATCTTCGAGATTTCTACGGGAGACAGGTGTTCCAAACTGTTATTCCTCGTAACGTTCGCTTGGCTGAAGCGCCCAGTTATGGAAAGCCGATAATGGCTTATGATCCGCAATCAAAGGGCGCAGAAGCGTATTCACAACTGGCTAGGGAGATAGTCGATGAATCGAAAGGCCTTGGGTCGGGGGCTGGGAGCTCTGCTGGCGTCTGACCGAACGATAGAATTGCCGGAGCCGGGTGAACTGGAGATAGATTCCATTGTTCCCGGCCCGATGCAGCCTCGGACTCAGTTTGATGACGAGAGTTTGGGCCACCTCGCTGAGTCAATTAAGTCACACGGCATCGTTCAGCCTGTGTTAGTTCGACGAGTTGGGGACCACTACGAGTTGGTCGCCGGCGAGCGTCGCTGGCGGGCGGCAAAGCTCGCAGGTCTTAGAACCATCCCGGCTGTCGTTAAGGAGATCGCTGACAAGGATCTTCTGGAAGTCGCGTTAATCGAGAATGTCCAGCGCGAGGATCTGAATCCGATTGAGGAAGCGCAAGCCTACAGCAAGCTGATCGAGACGGTTGGTCTAACACAAGAAGCCTTGGCAGAAAGAGTCGGGCGCGATCGATCCTACATCACCAATTATCTTCGTCTCCTCAAGCTGCCCGAAGACATCCAACAACTCGTTAGACAAAAACGGATTTCGACCGGCCATGCTAGAACTCTATTGGCCCTGCAACATGTCGATCTCCAGCGACTCGTTGCCAGGCAAATCATTGCGAACGACCTCTCTGTAAGAGCGACCGAAGATATCGTCAGGAAGAGAACTGAGCGTGGCTCAGCACCGCGTCGTGCACCCGTAGCTGCGACAGTCGACCCCAATGTAAGGGCAGCCGAGTCGAAGCTTCGGCGCGCTTTAGGGACGCAGGTCCGCATTCTTGAAGACGGAACCGGCGCGGGCAAAGTAGAGATTAGTTACTTCAATCGTCAAGATCTCGATCGTCTCTACACACTGATCATCTCAGCCTGTAGTTAGTACAACAGGCGCAGCGTCGTGAGTAACTCAATCCAGATGTACAAAGTAAATATCTGAAAGAAGTCCTCCGGTTCAAGCTACCAAATCAGGCCGCCCCCGTTGTTCATCAAAGTCGTTAAGTGAATGATTGCGCGCGAAGTGGGGTTCGGTTGACCCTCGCGGGGTCGCGTGTTAGACTCGCGCGCTTTTCACCAAGTGATTTTCCGATCCGAGGCCTAGAATGTTTCTGGCGGAGACCTCTATCCAACTGGTCCCAGACGGGACGCTGCTACTTCACGTCTTGATCATCGCGATCATGGTGGCAGTTCTCAATCGTACTTTACTAAAGCCAATTAACGAGATACTCAGCCGTCGCGATGCTTTGTTGTCGGGGCGGATGACCGAGGCGCAAGCTCTGGATGCCACTCGCGCGGAAAAGCTTGAGAACTATGAAGCCGCGATCCGGGGCGCACGATCTCAGGGCTATCAACTATTGGAAGCCGAAAAGACTGCAGCACTGCGTGAACGGGAGCAGCGTTTGACTGCGGCCAAGCAGGAAATCTCTAAAGAGGTCGCGTCGGCAATCGAAACTACTCATCAGGAACAAGCAACGGCTCAACGGGATCTGGAAGGACGAGCAGCTGAGCTCAGTGATCTAATTGGAGCGCAGGTATTGAGACGACCTCTGCGCTGAGGCGCCTTTTCTATGCTTTTACTCGCATTCTTAATCGCGTCAGAAGGTGAAATGGGATGGGCGGAGACCTACCTAAATTACCCTGGGCTTGAGGCGTGGAAGTTTATCAATCTCACGATCTTCCTCATTGCCGGCGCTTACCTCCTGGGGAACCCGCTAAAGTCAGCACTGCGTGCGCGACGCGAAGGGATCCAACAGCTATTGGCGAACGCGGACAAGGAGCGTGACGCCGCACAGGTACGTCTGGCAGAGACTGAGGCGGTCCTTGCACGCGTCGACTCCGATGTTGCGGCAGTTCGTGAGCGCGCGAAAGTTGAAGCGAAGTTGGAACGTGACCGACTGACCGAAGTCACCGAGAAAGAGATCGAAAAGATGCGTCAACAAGGGCAGCGGGAAATGGAAACCGCTGCAAAGCTTGCCCGGAAGGAACTGCAGAAGTTTCTGGCAAACCGGAGTGTCGATCTCGCTCGCGAATCGGTTCGGACGCAAATCAGGCCGGAAGACGATGCTCGCTTGATCGATGAAGACATTGGGCAGCTCAGGAGGGCACAAGCTTGAGTTTACAGACGGTGGCGCGACGTTACGCAACGGCGTTAGCGGACGTCGCTATTTCAAGGAGTGAGGAGCGGCAGGTTCAGTCTGAGCTTCAGGGCTGGGCCACGATGTTGGAGACCAATCCGCAATTAAAAGAAGTCTTTTCTAATCCCACCGTTGCTCATGATCAAAAGCGTAGAGTTTTACAAGAGTTGATTTCACGGACTCGGATCGGCGAAACGACCGCTGCGTTCTTGCAGGTGCTGCTGATAAACCAGCGACTGGCCCAGTTGAAAGATATCGTTGAGAGATTAGCTCTAATTCTAGATGAACGGGCAGGCGTTGTTGCGGCACATGTTACGACGGCGCGACCGGTTCCTGAGGCACAACAGAGCGCACTGCGCGATGCACTTAGTCAGGTCACCGGGAATTCTGTCCGGCTTAGTTTTGCGACTGACGAATCATTAATTGGCGGATTGGTCGCGCGTGTCGGCTCCACGATCTTCGACGGATCAGTTGAGAGCCAACTTCAACGGCTAGCCTCCGAGATGACGAGTCAGTGAGATCAGAGATTTACTTTTACAGAGGACAACATGGAACCTATTCGAGCTAGTGAAATAAACGAAATCATTAGAAAGCAGATTGAGAATTTCGAAGCCGGCGTCACCGTCGCAGAGGTTGGGACGGTAATAAAAGTCGGCGACGGAATCGCTGAATTGCACGGCCTCGAAAAAGTCATGTCTGGTGAGTTGCTCGAGTTTCCACACGACGTTCGCGGCCTGGCATTGAATTTAGAAGAAGACAAGGTGGGCGCCGTCTTGTTCGGCGAATTCCACTCGATTCGCGAAGGTGATCTTGTAAAACGGACCGGCCGCATCATGCAGGTCCCGGTGGGCGAGGCGTTGGTCGGGCGCGTGGTTGATGTGCTTGGGAATCCCATCGACGAACGTGGTCCAATTGTTACCGACACTTACTACCCCGTGGAAAGAATTGCTCCCGGTGTCGTCGATCGGCAGCCAGTAAAAGAGCCACTTCAAACCGGTCTCAAAGCCATCGATGCGATGGTTCCGATCGGTCGTGGGCAACGCGAGTTGATCATCGGCGATCGACAAACCGGTAAGACCGCTGTCGCGGTGGATACAATCATCAACCAAAAGGGCAAAGATGTTATTTGCATCTACGTCGCGATTGGCCAAAAGGCGTCGACTGTGGCTCAGGTAGTGAAGACGCTACAAGATTTCGGTGCGATGGATTACACGATCGTGATCAAAGCGACGGCGTCGGATCCGGCCGCAATGCAGTACCTGGCTCCATATTCAGGCGCTGCAATGGGCGAGTACTTCCGCGATAACGGAAGGCATGCCCTCACAATCTACGACGATCTCTCCAAACAGGCTGCGGCGTATCGCGAGATTTCGCTGCTATTGCGGCGACCGCCAGGTCGAGAGGCTTATCCTGGCGACGTGTTCTATCTCCACTCACGATTGCTCGAGCGGGCTGCGAAACTGTCAGACTTAATGGGCGGAGGATCAATGACGAGCTTGCCGATCATCGAAACTCAAGCGGGAGACATCTCTGCGTATATTCCTACGAACGTCATCTCGATCACTGACGGTCAGATCTTTTTAGAAGCGGACTTATTCAACAGCGGTTTCCGTCCTGCTATCAACGTGGGTAACAGCGTTTCGCGAGTTGGTGGATCGGCGCAGATCAAAGCAATGAAGCAGATAGCCGGCACGCTCCGCTTGGAGTTGGCCCAGTTCCGCGAGTTGCAGGCATTTGCACAGTTTGGTTCTGACCTGGACAAGGCGACGCAAGCACAGCTGGCGCGCGGCCAGCGGCTGACGGAAATTCTAAAGCAGGCGCAGTATGAACCAATGGATGTCGAAAAACAGGTAGTCGCAATCTGGGCTGCGACGAACGGCTACACTGACGACATACCGGTAGAAGAGGTGAGGGCTTTTGAAAAGGATCTGCGGGAGTTCGTCGAAAAATCACATCCTGGTTTACTCGCCGCCATTAAAGAAAAGAAGACAATAACTGACGAAATTAAGGCAGATTTGAAACAGTTCGTTCTCGACTTCAAAGCAACGCGCGGGAAGGGTGGCCAGGTGTCAACTGTTCCTGACACGTCTCCCGCGATTCCAGCGAGCGCCCCGGCGACTGCATAACCAGAACGACACGTCACACGATTAATGCCCAACCTGCTAGACATTCGCCGGCGAATTAAGTCGGTAAAGAACACGCAACAGATAACGAAGGCCATGAAGATGGTGTCGGCTGCGAAGCTCCGTCGCGCACAGGAACGCGTGCTGACGGCGCGTCCGTTTGCAAACAAGATGACGGAAGTTCTCAACGAACTCGCTAAGCGGACCGACGAAGACTTCCATCATCCGCTGTTGGACCAGCGAGGCGATCAGCGTTATCTCGTGGTGCTGATCACCGCGGACAAGGGTTTATGCGGAGCCTTCAACACGAACCTGGTCAAAGCAGCACAGGCATTTATCCGAGAGAACCCTGACAAGACGGTCGAGATTCTCGCAATTGGTCGAAAAGGTCGCGATTTTTTCCGCAGCAGACGAATTCCAATAGCCGGCGACGTGATCGGCCTGACTGGTAAAGGACGAGTTGAGTTGTCGGAAGGGCTTGACGTCGCACGCGACATCATGAAGCGCTACACGGATGACACGGAGATCGATAAAGTCTTTTTGATCTACAACGAGTTCAAATCAGTTCTCCAGCAACGCGTAGTTCTCGAGCAACTACTGCCAGTCGCGCGGGCTACCGCAGAAGAGCCTGACGCAAAGACTGCGCAGCCGTTGACCCTCATCGACTACATTTACGAGCAACCGCCGGAAGAAATGTTTGGACAACTGTTGCCGCTACTGATCCAGACACAAGTCTTTCGCGCGTTGTTGGAATCAATCGCTTCTGAACATGGTGCGCGGATGACGGCGATGGAT
>DATJKB010000469.1:0-3440 GCA_035491875.1 Pyrinomonadaceae bacterium
GATCGTAAGCCAACACCTTGTCGCCGGCGGCCGCGCAATACTGATGCAGCGCGCTACCAACCAGTCCTTTGGCTCCTGTGATAAGAACTCTCAATTACGATTTGATCTCCGCACCATATTGACGCTTGTAATAATCACGATAGGCCCCACTACGTGCTCGCTCGATCCATGTGGCATTCTCGCTATACCAGTGAATTGTTTTCTGAAGACCGGTTTGCCACGTTTCGGTGGGATGCCATCCTAGTTCGCTTTCAGCCAACGTGGGATCAATCGCGTAACGTCGATCGTGTCCGGGTCGATCCTTCACAAACTTGATCAATGACGCGGGCTTTCCGAGTGCATCAAGTATCGATTCCGCAACTTCCAGGTTTCGGCGTTCGTTGCGCGCTCCGATGTTGTATATACCACCGGCTTTTCCGTTATCGAGTGCCAACTGGATGGCGCGACAATGATCGTCGACGAAGATCCAGTCACGCACATTCTGGCCGTCACCATAGACTGGAATCGGCTCGTCGTTCATGGCATTAATCAAAGCGAGCGGCATGAACTTTTCGGGAAACTGGAATGGTCCATAGTTGTTGCCGCAACGGGTGATAACGGTGTCGAGGCCGAATGTGTGGTGTGCTGCACGAACGAGATGTTCGGCTGCGGCTTTGGAGGCGGCGTACGGACTGTTAGGCGCGAGCGTCGACTCCTCAGTGAAGTAGCCCTCAGCCGGCAAACTTCCCATTACTTCATCCGTTGAGATTTGAACGAATCGCGGAACCTGGCGTTCGCGCGCGACGTCGAGCAAAACCTGCGTACCGAGAACATTTGTTTGAACAAACTCATCCGCAGACGTAATACTCCGATCAACGTGACTTTCAGCTGCGAAATTGATGACGGCGTCGCAGTGCAGAGGCACCGACTCAAATACTTGCTTCCGATTAGTGATGTCGCCACGGATAAACCGATACCGAGACTCGTCGATACCTTTGAGGTTATCGAGATTCCCCGCGTAAGTTAATGAATCGTAATTAACTATGCGGCAGTTCGGATTGTTACTGAGGGTAAGTTTGACGAAGGCTGAGCCGATAAAGCCCGCGCCGCCAGTTATGAAGAAATTCGGCATAGGATCCGGACCAGAGTAGAGTTTACGTCTTGCGACGTCAAAACATTCGACTTAGCTATACACCGGATCCGGTGAAGAACTCTATGGCCGTACTTGAACATTCCCGCGGGTTTGGGTTGCGTCGAGGAACGAGAATGAGGAAAGGGGGAAAGTCTTACACCCAACAGTCTCATTGTTTTCCGAGGAGGTTCCAAGATCATCTGGCCGCTCTGCATCGGTTGCCAGCCATGAAATAGAGCCCGTTTCATCAGGCCGCTCCGCATCCCACAGCACCCGATTCCGATTTTCTGTCCGATAAACTCCAAACGTGAATTTATCGCGTTTAAGTGGATTCTGACTTCCCCCATTATCCTGAACAACTAGCAGAAATCGACGGCCGACATAATAATCTTTGCTTGCGTCGGTAATGCTTCCACTCATCACTGCCTTGTTTGCTTTCACGACTAAACAATCAAACTCCGCACGCATGTAAAGCGGTTTTTCTTCTACCTTCGCCTCGCCTTCTTTTGAGGCCGCTACATCATCTTGAAACACTGCGCCGCCGATCGTTTGACCCTCGATGCTGGTTTGCGCATTGAATTCGATGGATCTTGGCGGACTTCCAGCCGTGGGCAGCAGCTCGAACTTACCTTTGACTGACGGACCATCTGCCAGAGCGAAGGCGCGTTTAGCGAAAGAAAGAGGAGAACAGAATGTTGCTGCGAGGAGTGCGGACACAAGTGCAGATAATGCAAATCTCATCGTGAGTGTTTCCTATATAAATGGCTAATAACATAAGAGCCACAGTTTCGCGAAATTCGGGCGCAGTCTTATACACGCTTCGCTTCAAAAAATCAATAATCAGGGCTGGGTTGGTTGTTACGAATGCTTCGCGAAAAGATTGCGAAGATCGCCGGGTGGCCCTATACTCCCCACTATCCGTTTGGGAGCTACTTTTCAGAACCACTTTTGACCGGTTCGCAGGCAAAACAATTCTGTTGACAGCAAATCTGAAATGGACTATTAAAGCGCCTTCATTTTTTCGACCTGCGCGCTGTTTTTCAACTTCCGAGCCTGAATGTTCTCTTCTTATCATCATAATCGCAACCAAGCCTCGTAACCCTTATGAAGCCAATTCGCCCAGGCTTTATAGTTTTTGACGTGCTAACGACTTTAATCCTAGAGAGCATTTCGCCTTAGAGACCATTTCGCAACGCTACAGTAATCTCCTTTCTTACCGCACGCTGTCCTAGTCACCCAGCGCCCCCGGCGAAGCGAGATTCACAGTTACCTAATCAACTGATCTTGAGATCCCCTTCCCTCCCAGCTACGACTAGCGTTACCCGCCAGCCTGGAAGATGACACTCGAGATTCTCAACCCGGAAGGAGCTTCCTATGCAAACAGTCCGCTTTATGATGAGGGTTGTCGCCGCAACGAGTTTTGTGCTCGTTCTTTGTGTGGCGGCCCAGGCCCAGGCAACAAGAACATGGGTGTCAGGAGTTGGCGACGACGCAAACCCCTGTAGCCGAACCGCCCCGTGCAAAACTTTTGCCGGCGCGATTTCCAAGACGGCCGCAAGCGGCGAAATTTCCGTTCTAGATCCAGGAGGTTTCGGAGTAGTCACTATCACGAAGGCTATTACGATTAATGGTGATGGCACGCTGGCTGGAATTTTAAATGCTGGAACCACCGGCATCATCGTCAATGCCGGTGTAAATGATGTGGTCTACATTCGAAACGTCTCGATCAACGGAGCCGGAACTGGCCTAAATGGCATCCGCTTTCTCGCCGGCAAGGCGCTTCACGTCGAGAACTGCAATATCTATGGCCAAGGCAACAATACCGCCGGAAATGGTAACGGCATTTTTGTAAACCTCACCGCAACCGGCGGCGGTGTGTTCGTGAAAGATACCAATATCAAGACCTGTGCAGTGTCGGGTATCACAGTTCAAACCTCCACCGGCTTTGTGGCTGGAATTCTTGAACATGTCAGACTCGAAGCTCTGCCGACCGGCCTTCTAATCGGCAACAATGCGTTCGTTAGTGTTCGCGACTCGGAGATTAACCTCAACACAAGCATCGGGGTAAGCATCACGGGCAGTGGTACACCAACTGGCAGTTTTGACAATACGATGATCAACAACAATCCAACTGCCATTAACGTCGGTGGGACTGGGATAATGAATCTCTCGAGCAGCGTGCTCGAGAACAACACTACCGCGATAGTGAGTGCTGCACCACAAGCCAATCTCCGTTCATCCGGGAATAACAGGCTTCTCGGCAACGCGAGTGACGGAGCAACAATGACAGTCATTCTGCCTAAGTAGGCTTTGGAAATGATGGAACAAC
>DATJKB010000470.1:0-11850 GCA_035491875.1 Pyrinomonadaceae bacterium
CATGCTGATGGCCAGGTGGACGAGGATGAGCTGGCGCGACTCGTTCGGAATTGGCGTGCTCATGAACACGCGTGGCTTGATGGAACTGGTCGCATTAAATATCGGTTATGATCTTGGAATCTTGTCTGACCGGATCTTCGCAATGATGGTGATCATGGCGCTCACAACTACGTTCATGACGGCGCCGCTGCTTTCGCTAGTAGGAATCGGCAATGAAAAGGCGAAGAGGGGAAGCGGGTAAGAGGGAAAGGAAGGAATCATTGGTCATATATCATTTGACATTTCTCATTTGTCATTTAGGAGTAGTTCCAGGTCTTCGGCCTTATATAGGTGGTCACTAAATTGGAACCCAAGTCCAAAGCCAAAGACCCGAGACGAAACCAAATGACAAATGAGAAATGTCAAATGATATATGACCAATGATTCCCTCTTACCCTTTTCCCCTCTTCCCCTTTTCTTTGCCGATTCCTACTAAAGAAAGCAGCGGCGCTGTCATGAACGTGGTTGTCAGCGCCATGATCACCATCATGGCGAAGATTCGGTCAGATAAGATTCCAAGATCATAACCGATATTTAATGCGACCAGTTCCATCAAGCCACGCGTGTTCATGAGCACGCCAATTCCGAACGAGTCGCGCCAGCTCATCCTCGTCCACCTGGCCATCAGCATGCTTCCACCTAACTTACCAGCGATGGCGACGATGATAATCGCAATGCACACCACCCAACTCCACCAATCATTCAGCAGAGTTATTTTTGTTCTTAATCCCGTGAAGACGAAAAACAGTGGAAGCAGAAACGTCGAACTGAATACTTCGATCTTCTCCTCGAAAAAAGTTTGTATTTTACGATCGGATGGCATCACGAGGCCGGCAAGAAAACCTCCAAACAAAGCGTGAATTCCTATCGTCTCGGTGACCCATGCGGACGCTAACGCAAATGCGAGAGCGCTCGCCAGCAACCTGCGGGAGTAGCTTGCGTCGGCTATTCGGTTACGAATTAGTCCGTCAAGCTGCGGCTTTACGAGCAGCAACATCACCAGTATGAATACCGCGGTGAGTCCAATCGTGACGAGAGCTCCGACCAGCCCCGTGGATTTAGCAATCGCAATGACAATCGCAAGGATGCACCACGCGGACACGTCATCTACTGCGGCGCACGCAAGTGCTGTCGTCGCCAAAGGCGATTGTGTCAACTTGCGGTCTCGAATAATTCGCGCCAGCACGGGAAACGCCGTAATGCTCATCGCGATGCCCATGAATAGTGCAAATGGAGTAAAGGCCGAGTTTGGTGTCGCGAGGGCCGGAAAAAGAGTCAACGACAAGGCCGCGCCAAGCAAAAACGGGACGATAATGCTGGCATGACTGACCATGATCGCCGATGACGCCTTTTCCCGAAGATGTTCTAAGTCGACTTCCATTCCAACGATGAACATGAACAGCACCACACCGATTTGGCTTAACAAACCAAGCGTGCCGAACGATGTCGCAGGGAAGAGGAATGACGATATCGCTGGTGCCAGAAGTCCTAGCACCGATGGCCCCAAACTGATTCCGGCGACCATCTCACCCATAACTGGCGGTTGCCCAATCCGTCGAAAGATCGCCGCGAACAACTTCGCGACCACAATGATCACGATGATTTGAAGTAGCAGAATGCTGAGTGGGCTTCTGTCCTCGAGTCGAAAGAACCGGCTGATTTGTGTTTGCGTCGACGGCGCGGCCGGCGCCGCTGCCTGACTCGATGGGTTTAGTGTGTTTTGAGGGGAATTAAGCTTGGAACCCGTCGCCAATATCAACCAGATGCCAACGCCAAAGATCGCTACCATCACAAAATAGTAGAGGTAGTTGGTTGCTCGACGGCGGTTCGGATTAGACAAGAGTTGAGCTCACTGACTGGGATCCGACGGGATCGAACCTATTAAACAAGAACATTGGCGAACTTAGCGAACTTTGGCACAACCCCGCGCAACTTACTCAAGCATATGTGCGTAAGACACTTGGCTGCTAGTGAGCATAATTGATCCAGCGTCTGGCGCATGTTAACTTGAGTACTTTGCGATTTGGCGCTATTCGAGAATCTGGAGCTCTCCTCTAACAATCGATACGAATATCAAAGGCTGGCGCGCGCAACCAGCAAACAAGCTTAATGACGACTACCGCCCAGACAACTACGCAGGTTGGCAACTACTTTGTTTCGAATTATCCACCGTTTTCGCAGTGGAAGCCGGACTATGTCGGCCAGGCCCTGGCTGCTCTCGACGAACCGGCTCGCACCGAGGCGCCATTCGGCCTGTACCTGCACATTCCATTTTGCCGCAAGCGATGCAAGTTCTGTTACTTCAAAGTTTACACTGATAAGAATGCAAACGAGATTGAAGTCTATCTCGATGCGCTCGTCAAAGAGGCGGAGTTTTACGCACGGACACGTGCATTTCAGGGGCGCGAATTGCGGTTTGCGTATTTCGGCGGTGGTACACCTTCGTACATCAGTGAGAAGCAACTGCATCAGCTTGTAGACGGACTTAACCGCCACGTGAGTTGGAGAAACGCCGAAGAGGTCACGTTTGAATGTGAGCCCGGCACGCTGCGCAAATCAAAACTCGAGACGTTGAAAGACATCGGCGTCACGCGATTGAGTCTGGGCGCTGAACATTTCGATGACCAGATCCTTCAGATAAACGGTCGGGCGCATCTCTCAGGTGAGATTTACGAAGTCTACGACATGGCGCGACGAGTCGGTTTTCCGCAAATCAATATCGACCTCATTGCGGGCATGGTGGGCGAAACGGAAGAAAAGTGGCGCGATGCAGTCCAACGTTGCCTGGAGTTGGAACCCGATTCCGTCACGATCTATCAGATGGAGTTGCCGTATAACACCCTCATATCGCAAGAGATACTGAAAGAAGGCGCAGAATCACCAATTGCAGATTGGCCCACAAAGCAACGTTGGTTGAACTACGCCTACGATGAGTTTCAGTTGCGCGGTTATCGAATCGCGAGTGCCTACACTCTGGCAACGACGAAGAAACCGGTTCGATTTATTTATACCGACGCGTTATGGCACGGTGGCGACATGATCGGTCTGGGCGTGTCTTCGTTCTCGCATTTCAGTGGAGTTCATTTTCAGAATGTTCATAGTTTCGAGGAATACATTGCGCTGATCGAGAAGAACCAGCTTCCTTTGCTCCGCGCATTGACCTTAACCGAAAAACAGAAACTCATCCGCGAGCTGATCCTGCAGCTTAAGACCGGCGCGGTTGAGTTCGCATATTTTAGAAACAAATTTGGAGTCGACCTTTGGCAGGAGTTCGAACCGGTTTTTGACTCTCTGCGAAGAGATGGCTTTCTCGATCGTGGTCTTGAACGGATTTCGTTAACCCGCAAAGGGCTGCTGCAAGTGGATCATTTTCTATCAGACTTTTTCGAACCTGAATTAAAGGCGGTGCGGTACGTTTAGAACTTATGGACAAGACAAATAATTACGATGTGATTGTTATTGGCGGTGGGCCTGCTGGCAGCACCGTTGCGAGCATTCTCTCGCGCGAAGGGCGCAAGGTCGTGCTTTTTGAGAAGGAGCGCTTTCCGCGCCATCACATCGGCGAGTCGTTAATGACGGACACATATTTCACTTTCCAGCGGATGGGCTTGCTCGACAAGATGAAGGAAAGTGATTTTGTGCAGAAGTACAGTGTGCAATTTGCCAATCCTGCTGGAAAGGAATCACGGCCGTTTTATTTCTTTGAAGCTCAACATCACGAATCAGCTGTGACGTGGCAAGTAACACGCGCGCAATTCGATCTTATGCTTATCGAACACGCGGCAGAGCAGGGCGCTGATGTCTACCAGCAGACACAGATCAAGCGCGTGTTGTTCGACAACGATCGTGCATATGGTGTGGAAGCACTGATGACAGATGGCTCTCTACAGGAGTTCAGAGCTCCGGTCGTAGTTGATGCGACGGGACAGAGCGCAATGCTCTCGAACAAGTTTGGTTGGCGAGTGCGTGATCCGCAACTCAAGAAGGCCGTGCTCTACTCTTATTTCAAAGGCGCGCACAGAGAGCCTGATCTCAATGGCGGTGCAACACTCGTATTGCGAACGCCAAAGGGCAGCAATGGTTGGTTCTGGTATATCCCTCTTGAAAATGACATAACGAGTGTCGGAGTCGTTGCTGATCCTGAGTACCTTGTTAAGGGACGTGGTCAGGATCTGGCAAAAATTTTCCAGGAAGAGATTGATAAAGTTGAGTCTGTTCGAAAGCGTGTAGCGGGTGGGACGCGCGTCGACAAGATCTATTCAATCCTCGACTATTCGTACCGTTCGATGCGAAACGCGGGCAATGGATTCATCATCATCGGCGACGCGTATGGTTTTCTCGATCCGATTTACTCATCAGGTGTCTTGCTCGCGTTGAAGATGGCAGAGTTGGCGGCGGACAGTATTCATGATGCCTTTGCGAATAATGATTTTTCAGCGGAAAGGCTCGGACAGCATCAGGAGATGCTGGACACAGGTATTGAGTCGATGCGGAAGCTGGTCTATGCGTTCTACAACGAGGGCTTCAGTTTTTCGCAGTTTCTTCAGAAGTATCCGGAGCAGCGCGTCAACATCATCACGCTATTGATGGGCCAGGTTTTCAAGGAAGGCGTGGATAGTATCTACGATCCAATGGCCGACTTCGCAATCATTCCTCCACCGCTGTACGAGCAGCTGGATGGAAAGCCAGTCGCTCATCCGGAGGCGTCCGAAAAAGAAACCTTGTCAGCGAAGTACGAGTACTTTGACGATCGACCTGTGCTGCAAGAAGCCGGCGACTAGGGAAACCCGCGTTACGTATGTTTGGGCTCAAACGTTGAATCTCTGCGAACGCAGAGACGCCAAGCGTTGATCTACTCTGGAAGATTCAGCACCTTGCGACGAATGCCATTCTTAAGTACGAGTTCGTTGAAGTTTATCAACAATCCTATCTTCCATCCGCCGATCCTTAGATAAGTCACCAGTTGCGCCTCGTGAATTGGGTGCAGAGCGTCAACAGATTTTGTTTCCACAACCACAGTATCTGCGACGATCAAATCAGCCTGATAGACCTTCCTCAACCGCAGTCCCTTATATTCAAGTGGCACCGGCCAGTGAAGTTTGACTGGAATGTTTTGGAGCTGAAGTTCTCGTCCCAGCGATAAACGATACGCTGACTCGAGTAGTCCTGGACCGAGCGCTTTATGTACCTGGATGGCGGATCCAATGATCAACCGTGTAAGAGAATTGACATCGTGAGGCATGTCGAGAAATTCCTTTCGATTTGTAATTAAGGTGAGTGCGACTACTGTAGGGTGTTGCTTCTAAAAACTCAACTCTCTGCGCTCCGTCTCTCTGCGTTCTCTGCGTCTTTGCGTCCTCTGCGTTTTTCCTGGGATCGATTGGGCACACTCAACAAATTTGTTGAATGTATCCAACCGGCCCAAGGAAAACGCAGAGGACGCAAAGACGCAGAGAACGCAGAGAAGCCGAAAAACGCGCAGTAGACAAACCTAAAACAGCAGTTTCAATCCAAACTGAATATGTCTCGGTTCTCTGGCTGAGCTGATTACGCCGAATGTTGGCGAACCGAGGAAGTTGTCCGGCAGATTGAAGTTTGGGTGATTGAACAGGTTGAAGAACTCCGCCCGGAACTGCAGATTAACTTCTTCCGTCAAATGCGTATTCTTGACCAGCGACGCATTAACGTTCTGATAGCCCGGTCCATCCAGAATATTCCTTCCCGCATTTCCAAAAGTCCCGGGTGCTGGAAAAGCAAACGCGGCTGGGTCGAACCAGCGGTTTGGCGTCGGATTACTTAATTCGGGATTACCGACAACGTTGGGTCGATCATTCGCCCCGAAGCCGAGTATCGAACGTCCGGTGCCACTGTTATCAATCTCCGAAAGAAGTGCGACTGTGAATGGACGACCAGTTTGCAGCGTAACGATCCCGAAAGTTTCCCAGCCTGTGAAGAGCTTCGTCACCCAACCATCGTTAGACAAGAAACGTCGACCTTCACCGAACGGAAACAAATACGAATAACTGACTGACAAGCGTTGCCGGACGTCGAAGTTTGATCGACCGCGTTCCGCCCTGACGTTGTAACTATTCTGTGGAAAGTTTGGGTCACCGGCGCTGCTGAAAAAGTTTGACGCATCATCGATCGACTTCGACCACGTGTAAGAAGCGAGCGCTGAGAATCCCTTACTAAGGCGTCGCTGAAACTTCGCTTGCAACGCGTTGTAATTCGAATTAGCCCGTGACTCCAACAGATCGATGTCGTCGAAGCGCGGATTCGGTCGCGGCACAATCGGGAGGCCGGGCGGTAAAACACTCGGTTGCGGCTGATTGATGTCGCGCGCAGTTAGGAGTTTTGTCCCTTTCGATCCTACGTACGCCACTTCCAGAACGTTGTTTGATCCGATCAGCCGTTCGACGTTGAAGTTCCAGTGCTGCATGTATCCCGTCCGCAGATCGCGTTGAATTGCCAGTGCGGAGTCAGGTAACGGGAACGGAAAGAACGACGGAAACGGATCGCTTAAGGTCAGTGGTAATCCAGGCAGCGAGAAGAAGAGGTTGTTATCGAAGTAAGGCGAGTTGAAGTACAGGGCTTCGGCTGGTGCAAAAGGCGACTGGTCGTAATAAACGCCGTATCCTCCGCGAATAACAGTTGCCTGCTCTTGTCCAACCGTCCACGCAAATCCGACACGGGGCGCGAAGTTGTTTTTATCTGCATGAAAACCGCTCCGCGGAACTCCATTCGTGCCCACGGCCACGAGCGTTCCTGTATTGACGTCGTAAACGGTTGCTCGATCGTCTGCATCGACCGGTGGGGTGTTGTATTCATATCGCAGACCCCCGGTTAGTGTGAGATTTCGTCGTGCGCGCCAGCTGTCGTTAATAAAAAAGTCATAACTCTGCGTGCGAATGTGTTGGGGGTTGTCGACTCGAGCTACGCTCGTCAAAAAGGGAAAACCAATCAGCAAATCACCAAGTGCGTTTCCGGTGATTTGTCCGAATGGTGAAAATTGCAGACGTCCGCGCGACTCCACATCGCGAAACGCATTCTGCTGCGACACTCGAATGTCAGCGCCAAACTTGATCAGATGATCGCCGTGCGCGTAACTGACGTTGTCGAGCACTTGGTAGACGTTCGTCACACTGTTTTGCGGATTGTTTCCTTCGTCACCGAGCGGCGAGAAGCCGGTGATGGTGATGAAACTTAACCCCAGATCGCGCGCGAGTGGGGAAATAGTTGGTAGTCCTACCTGCGAATTCAGAACGCTGGCCTGTTGCGTTACTGCGGAGGCTACTCGACTAAAGGCCAGGCGAGTTTCGTTAACTAACTTGGGCGTCAGCACAAGCGTGAGTGCCGTCATTGCATTCTGGCTGCGTCGCTTTACGGAATCGCCAAAGCCCGATACGACAGAAAATGAAGGACCAGTGAATGGCTCGAACAAATCTCGGTCACCAAAGCTGTAGCGAAACGCGAGATCAGCGCGGTCCGTCAAACGATGGTCTACGCGAACATCGAAACTGTCGTTGTCGTCTCCTTGTGTTGGGGAAGAAACGAAATTCTGAAATGGCACATTTCGATTCGGCAGCGGGTAAAGCGCTGCAATAGCGCGTCCCACCGGATGTATAAAGAAGTCCGGAATCTGCCCGTTCGTAAAAGGCAGACCGGTGAACGGATTAGTCGGCACACCAAAAAGGCTGTGACTAAAATTACCCTGTCGTTCTTCGAGTGTCGGAACATTCGTAACGCGCGTAATGCCCTCGCGAGACCGCGTGCCTTCATAATCGGCAAAGAAGAAAGTGCGATCGCGTTTGATAGGTCCACCAATCGCGCCGCCAAACTGATTGCGGATGTACTTCGGTTTTGGCTCGTTGGAAGGCGCGAAAAAATTACGCGCATCAAGAGTCGCATTGCGCAAGAACTCGAAGGCTGAGCCATGAACGGAGTTCGTTCCCGAATTCAGGATAACGTTCACTTGCGCGCCTGGACTACGACCGAACGAAGCGTCGTAGGTGCTCGTCAGCATTTCGAATTCGCGGATGGCATCTACTGATGGTCGAACGCCGAACGTGTTTAGTTTGGGATCGATGTTGTAGACACCATCCAGCAGGAAGTTATTGGCGTCTTCACGAGCGCCGTTAACACTGAACGCAAAATCACCGCGAACTGAACCGGCTGAACCGGGTGCAGCGGGAACGGCGCCGGGAACCAACAGCGAGAGTTCATAGAAGTTACGACCATCGAGAGGAAGACCAGTAATTTGCGTTTTCTCGACAACAGTACTCAGTGAAGCGGAGTCTTCGTTAAGATCATTAGGCTCGACGATTACGAAGCGATCACCACCCGAAACAAGAAATTCAACATCGAGTCGCACCGCCTGGTTGACGGCAACGGTGAGTGGTATTACTTCTTTCCTGAACCCGATGCTGGTAGCTTCCAACTGATATGAGCCAGGTCGAACGGCATCGATCGTGTATTCACCATTGGCGCCCGTTTTCACTTCTCTTGTTTCATTAGTTTCAGTGTTGATTAATTTGATCTCGGCGCCCGTCACAGCATCTCGGTTTGGATCGTAGACTGTTCCTCTAACGGATCCACGATATGTCTGTGCGGTAATAGAGGTGAAGAGGGCGAGCAGGACCAACACAAGAAGAGGAAGTCGATAGTTCTGATTCAAGGTTAGGTTCTCCAGGTACGAGTTTTTGGATGACGACTGGGTTTCGAGAACTTACCAGATGTCTTGAGCAAGTGTCTAAGGCAAGACCCCGAAACTTAACAATTTATTTGTTCAAACTGAGAAACTGACTGATAGAATGCGACAGTCATTTAGAGTCTAGTCAGATTACGGCAAAAGTCCGAGTTGAGTTTCAGGTACATTGTTGATTGTAGATTGTAGATTGTAGATTGGACGTCAGACTAAATGACTGTGTCGGATTCCTGACGTTTTGTGCGGTTTTTGTTAAAGAAAGAAGCGCAAGAATCAATCTGCAATCGACAATCTAAAATCATCAATGATCTAAGCTCTTCTACATCGTTTCGTTCGGAGGGGTCGATGGTTTGGATCCTTTTTGCTCTCGGTGCAGCGCTCGCCTGGGGACTTTATGGACCCGCTCTGCACCAGGGACAAGTTCAACTTGGAAGTCCGATGCGCGCGCTGCTCTGCGTCGGTGTCGCATATTTTTTAATCGGCGTGCTTGTGCCGGTGATCACTCTTTCGTACCAGGGTGAACTGCATAGCTTCACCACGAAAGGGACGGTGGGCGCAACGGTCGCGGGTGCGTTGGGTGCGGCGGGAGCTGTGTGCATCATCTTCGCATTTCGCGCCGGTGGCTTGCCGACGTATGTAATGCCCCTCGTCTTTGCCGGCGCGCCGTTAGTGAATGTTCTGTTTTCGATGTGGCTTCATCCGCCTAAGACGTCTCCCAATCCGTTGCTCTACCTGGGATTTGTTTTGGCTGCGACAGGCGCGGGATTGGTTCTGTACTTTAAACCCGCATCGTAAGTTGTCTGATGTTCGATACACTTCAGTTTGTCGATGACTCGCGGTACGTTCAACTTAGTCGAAGGTAGTCGCCTCGGTACCTCATCGACAAACTGAAGTGCATCGGACAATAAAACCAACTGCCTTGCTCGGTCTCCCCAACATCAACGGATCATTTTGTGTTTCAGTGCAGAACAGGAGCGTAGCGACTGCTCTTACTAGCAACCGACAGGGGGAAGCAGTCGCTTCGCTCCTGTTCTGAACTGATCGTGCAGAGGAGAACTATGAACATCAGAACGGCGCTGGGCTTTGTATTAATACTTTTCTGTGCCGCACATCTCGCCGCTCAAAACAGTGAATGGCCGCAATGGCGTGGACCAAATCGCGATGGTGTATCGAAAGAAACGGGATTGCTCAAACAATGGCCCGCCGAAGGTCCGCCACTCGTCTGGAAAGCGGTTGGCGCGGGAACAGGTTACTCTTCGCTGGCGATCGCCGGCGGACGAATCTACACCATGGGAGTACGTGGCGATAGCGAGTATGTAATAGCTTTTGACGTCGCAAGTGGAAAGGAAGTGTGGGCGACCGCCAATGGCAAAAGATATCGAGATGATCGCGGCGATGGACCACGCGGAACACCAACGGTCGATGGCGATCGATTGTATGCCCTGGGTGGAAATGGAGATCTTTCGAGCATCGAGACGAAAACAGGCCGCGTGGTTTGGGTGATGAATATCCTGGAGAAGTTTGGAGGCCAAAATCCAAACTGGGGAATAAGCGAGTCACCTCTCGTGGTGGCTGACAAGCTGCTCGTGAACGCAGGCGGTCCTGAGGCGTCTGTCGTTGCCCTTAACAAGAAAGATGGATCTTTAATCTGGAAGAGCCAAAGCGACGCGGCTGGCTACTCCTCGGCAATGCCAATCCAAATCGGGTCAACAACACAAGTGGTTTTCTTTACAGATAAGCGAGCTTTAGGTGTGGATCTCAAAGACGGTCGCTTGCTTTGGCAATATGAGAAAGCTGCGAATCGTACCGCCAATGTTGCCACGCCGGTTGTGAAAGGGAATCGAGTGTTCATCTCGTCTGACTACGGGACCGGTGCCGCATTGGTTGAGATAAAGGCTGACGGAACTGCTCAGGAAATCTACTTCACCAGAGAGATGAGGAATCATCATAGTAGTTCGATTCTCGTGGGCGACTATCTGTACGGTTTCTCCAGTGGGGTACTTACGGCAATGAGGTTCGACACAGGAGAGGTTGCCTGGCGCGATCGCAGCGTTGGCAAAGGATCGCTCGTTTACGCTGACGGATACCTTTATGCGTTCAGCGAGAACGGTGTGGTCGGTTTGATTGAAGCTACACCCACAGGCTATCTGGAGAAAGGTCGTTTCCGGATCCAGCAAGATTCACTGCCAACATGGACGCATCCAGTAATTGCTGGCGGCCGGCTGTACATTCGTGATCAGAACACGATCTATGCGTACGACGTGAAAGCGAAGAAGGGAGCGGGCGAAAAGTCAGATTAACTCTTGACGAACTCCGCGTCCTCAGCGTCCTCAGCGTTTTCAGTTGCCATATTAGGCACGCTCAACTGACTTCGTAATTGAGTAACCCTCAAATCGGTCCAAGGAAAACGCAGAGGACGCAGAGACGCCGAGAACGCAGAGATGTTGAGAATGCCGGCGAGATCTATTTTTTCGAAGCGCCATTCGCTATGCAGTAGAGATTGTCCTGGCCTCGAATGAGGATTCGACCTGGGACGATCGCGGGTGAGGCGTACACTGGTTCGCCAAGTGCGTTTGCATTCAGAATTTCAGGAGTTGGACCACCCTTGAGGATAAAGCTGTCGCCATCCTCACTAACAAACAATATCTTTCCTTCAAAGGCCACGGGCGAAGCAGTAAATCGAGCAGCCATCGGGATACGAGTCTGATAGATGACCTTACCGGTGCCCGCTTCAATACAGGTGATCGCACCCGCATCAGTCACGAGATAGAGATAGTCGTTGTAAAGAATTGGGGAAGGCACATAGGCCGTCCCTTTGTCATAGCTCCAAACTAGATTCGAAGTTCCCGCGAGATCTCCTGATCCACCTAGACGAATTGCAAACGCCCGCTTCGTATCACTACCAGCAGTTACAAACACCAATCCTTGCCCTGCGACCGGACTCGGGATCGGATTGCTGACCACACCCGGTGCGCTCCACAGTTCGCGTCCCGTGCCGGGATCGTAGGAAATGATCTTGTTTGGACCGCTGGTTACCATCTCGGTACGTTGTGCGGTCTTAATTAAGAGCGGTGTGGCCCAACTGCGGCGCTGATCTCGAGACACTC
>DATJKB010000471.1:0-3674 GCA_035491875.1 Pyrinomonadaceae bacterium
AGTCGAACGACTTGGTTGGGACGGCGTATTTGGTATGTTGGGGTTTCTCAGCTTGAACCTGGGCATCTTCAACTTGCTGCCAATCCCGGTGCTTGATGGCGGTGCTATCTTTTTGCTTTTGATTGAAGGCCTGCTGGCTCCGATTGGTGTTTCGATATCCACGGCGGTGAGGGAACGCATTCAACAAGTTGGTTTTGTTATGGTTCTTTTGCTGATGGTTTTCGTAATCACTAACGACGTTCTGAAGTCATTTAACCGGGCGCCAGAAGAGCAGAAGCCGCCGGCCACACAGCCAGCTAAATAACCGACCGTGCGTAAATCAAAACCTGTTCAAGTCAAACATCTCCAGATCGGTGGCGGTGCTCCAGTTGTGATTCAGTCGATGACAAAGACTGACACAGCTGATGTCGACGCCACGGTCGCTCAAATCGAAGAGATGGTGCGTGCAGGCTGCGAGGTTGTGCGGCTTGCGGTTCCTGATAACGATGCGGCGATCGCGCTCAAAGAGATTCGCAAGCGCGTGCCTGATGTGCCGCTCGTCGCCGATATTCATTTTCATTACAAACTCGCTTTGCTGGCGCTCGAGGCAGGAATCGATAAGCTTCGTTTGAATCCAGGTAACATCGGCGCCCATGAAAGAATTGTTCAGGTCGTGCGAGCGGCGCAGGCTCAGCACGTGCCGATTCGAATTGGAGTAAACGGCGGTTCCCTTGAAAAGGATCTGTTGCAGAAGTACGGCACGGCTACGCCTGAGGCGATGGTTGAATCGGCTTTGCGGCACATTCGAATCCTCGAAGATCTCGACTTCACAGAGATCATTATTTCGCTGAAAGCGTCTGATGTTCACCGGACAGTTTCTGCCTACCGTTTGTTGGCTGAGAAAGTCGATTACCCATTTCACCTCGGTGTAACCGAAGCCGGCACGTCATTCAGTGGAACAATTAAATCGTCTATCGGGCTGGGCATACTGCTGCACGAGGGTATTGGCGACACGATTCGCGTCTCACTCGCTGCTGAACCGCAAGATGAAGTACGCGTAGCGTGGGAGATTGTGAAGTCGCTGGGCCTACGCACTCGCGGTGTGACTGTGGTTGCCTGTCCGACATGTGGTCGTCTCGACGTGGATAATTTCGTGGGGATTGTAGAAGAGATAGAACGCAGGTTGGCCCACATCGAGGAACCACTTCACCTGTCGATCATGGGATGCGCCGTTAATGGACCAGGCGAGGCACACGATTCTCAACTCGGCATTACGTTCGGACGCGGCGTTGGCATGATATTCAAAGATGGTGTCCCGATGCGCAAAGTGGCGGGTGAGAACATCGTCGAAGCGTTTGTCATGGAAACCGAAAAGCTTCTCGCCGAGGGCAAGTCCGCCAAACCGATCACTTCACCTGAGTTGGTAACCATCAAGTAAGAACTTTCTAAGACCACCGATCAAGATCCAGCACACTCGAGCCTCATCGCAGAGTGCAACGTGCAAAACAAAAACACTCAACCTTCAATGGAATAACTCGAGCGACGATAAATGCAGTAAGGAAGGGCGGTTTACCCCCGCTGAGTTGCACAACACTCAACGTAGGATGACAGCGCGACCGCAGAATCATAAGTGTTCAGCTTGAGTCTTATGCAACTTGAGCGGGGGTAAACCGCCCTTCCTTACTGCATTTATCGGAACTTGAGTTGTTTCACTGAAGATTGAGCGCTGATGATTTTGCACGTCGCACGCTGCGATGGATCGTATGTATCTTGAACGGGGGCAAGCCGCCCTTCCCTACAGCATTTATCTGACTTGCGCTGTTTCAGAGAAGGTTGAGCAAAGTTGTTCTGTACCTTGAACATTGAGCAGAGGCCGTCAGTTGCTCAGCGCGGAGGTATGTATCTTCGAGGGGGCGCGACGGGTGACGCCATTCCCATGAAAAGCCCATCCGTGGCGATCTTGCGGTTGAGATTAACTGCTAGCTGTTCACGCAAGTCTTCCACTTGCAGTATCCAGTCGGCAGCCCGCTGAGGATTGATTTGCCGGCTGATATCATTCAGTTCATCAAACGCATCCTCATTCACCATTTGGTCACGCGTACCATCAAGTGACAGCATCCATGCGTCTCTGATCAACGTTTCGAGCACGTCGAGGCGCTGTTCAAACTCGTCCTTGTACTGTGCTTCGTTGAGTTGTTCCGAAGCCTTCAATAGTTGCGCCTCATCAGGTTTTCCTGCCAGGGCCTTCAAAACGGAAAGCATTGCACGCCGTTGTTCTTTGAAGGTTTCCAGGTCGCCCGACAGTGCTCGGCCGATACTTCCATTCGCAACGCGCGCAAGCAAACCCGCTGAGCTGCGGTCAGCGAGTTTGTTCTGTGACAGATGTTTTTCGATTTCCGCAGACGTTAATGGCGAGAAGCGGATCATCTGACAGCGTGAACGAATCGTTTCCAATAACAGAGCGGGACGCGACGTAATCAAAATGATGTGCGATGTTGGTGGCGGCTCTTCCAGTACTTTCAACAACGCGTTCGCCGAAGGGCCGTGCAATTTGTCGGCTTCATCAACGAGAAAAACCCGGGCCTTGCCTTCAAACGGGCGATAGTTTGCTTCGAGTTCAATATGCCGCATCTGATCGACATACAGAACCCGCTTCGGGGCTACCACTAGTCCCACGTCGGGATGATCCGTCCAAAGAATCTGCTTCCAGTCGTCGATGTCCGTACCGGTCGGAAAGTTAAGTCGAGAGATTCGCTTGCATGGTGAGCAAGTTCCACACGGTCCATCTGCTGTGGGGTTGCGACAGTTTAGGGCCTTCGCAACTTCAAGTGCGAACAGTTTCTTCCCAATGCCTTCCTCGCCGACGAATAGGAGTGCCCCAGGCAAGCGCCCGGCATCAAGTATTCGCTTCAATACTTCTTTGACTCTTTCGTTGCCGGAAATGTTTTCGAACATGCTTAGCAATGTCCTCGCTTGAGTTTGTACTGCTGGCTATTCACCAAGCGATTCGTTAGTTGATCGCGGCTCTGTAGAAACGGAACAACGATCTCGCGCAGCCTTTCCTGCGTTTCCTCGATGGTGCCTGTCGTATCAATAACTTTCACACGTTCGGGTTCCTCCCGCGCGATTCGCAAATACTCTTCTCTAACTCGCGCATGAAAGTCGGCCTTTTCGGTATCCAGGCGGTCACGTCTGTTCTTGGTGCTGCGCCGAGTTGTTCGTGTCATTGACTCTTCTATCGCAACATCGAATAGCAGAGTTAGGTCTGGTACCAATCCTTCTGTCGCCAACTCGATTATTTCCGAAATGAGTTCAGGTGAAAAACCTCGACCCGCGCCCTGGTAAGCGCGAGTGGCGTCTGCGTAACGATCCGAGATGAACACGGCGCCCTTCTCGAGCGCGGGACGAATAACTTTGCGCACATGCTGAGCGCGATCAGCCGCAAAGACTAACAGCTCGGTTAGCGGGTCGACCTCGCCCTGCACGTCGAGCAAAGCCGCTCGTAGACGCAGCCCAACAGGAGTGCCTCCTGGTTCGCGACTGAGAAGCAACTCGCAACCCTGTGAGCGCAGGTACTGGGCCAACAATCTTAATTGAGTAGATTTACCGCTGCCGTCGATACCTTCGAAGGTAATAAAGGTTCCCACCACGGGCGAGAGTGTAAACGAATGTCACGCCTCAGGCGAGGGTGCAAC
>DATJKB010000472.1:0-11278 GCA_035491875.1 Pyrinomonadaceae bacterium
ACCTGCTCATATTGGTGTGGACGTATTGAGGCAACGTAATAGGTCATCCTACAGGTAAGCGACTGTGTCAAAAATCAAAAGACCATTGGTCGCTCTTCGTTCGGCGGAGTGTTCAAAAATCGGAACACGCGAAACTTATCACGACCACTCTTAACACAACCGCAACGAAAGAATTCACAATTAATCTCTTGACTGGGGGTGAAATCCATCGCATCCTCCGCGTCACGAGACAAACAATCAGAACCATCTGAACTCGTGACGGGCGGTGTGTCATCTGGCAGTTCGCGTCGAGTCTCTCAGAGATTCGCAAACAACTGTCGCTGATCTGCGCCAACCACTGCTCTAGCTCTCCCCGCAATCAATACCAGACCTTTGTCTACCTAAAGGAGTGCAAGAATGAAGCACCATCAGTCATTGAATTCTGTTGAATACCTGACTGGCAAGTTATCTAGATTCTGCTGCAGTCGATTGCGGCTTGTTGGACCATTAACTCTCTTGTTTTGCGCTGCAGCCTTTTCCGGTTGTCAGCTGGTCGAGCCCAACAAACCAACAGCTTCGTCCGGAACTGAGTCTGCCAAAACCGGCAAGATTGCTGTTACCACTTCGTCGGAAGAGGCACGAAAGGAGTATCTCGCCGGTCGCGACCTCCAGGAAAAACTTCGCATCACCGATTCCATTCAGCACTACGATAAGGCGATCTCTTTAGATCCAAATTTCGCGCTCGCAGAATTAAACCGGGCAAACGTTTCACCGACAGCGAAAGAGTTCTTCGACCATCTGAAGAAAGCAATGACACTCGCAAGCAAAGCATCGGACGGCGAACGTATGCTGATAGAAGCGGCTGACGCCGGAGCAAACGCAAATCCAACGAAACAGAAAGAGATTCTCGAGAAACTAGTCGCCGCGTATCCAAATGATGAACGCGCCCACTTCAATCTGGGTGGCTATTACTTCGGACAACAGGACTACACTCAAGCTATCAGCCATTACAAGAAAGCAACCGAGATCGCGCCGGACTATTCTACGGCCTTCAACATTCTTGGTTACGCGTATCGCCAGAACGAGGCATATAGCGATGCTGAAAACGCTTTCAAGAAATACATCGAACTCATCCCGAATGATCCAAACCCTTACGATTCGTATGCAGAACTTCTCTTAAAGATGGGACGGTTTGACGAAGCCGTTACGCAATACAATAAGGCCCTGGCTATTGATCCAAACTTCATCAACTCGCATTTCGGAATCGCTGCTGCTTTGGCTTATCAGGGAAAGGCCAATGAGGCGCAGGCAGAGTTGCAGAAGATAACAACTAAGGCACGTAGTGACGGTGAACGGCGGACGGCATTGTTTGGTCAGATGGTCGTCGCAGCCGACAGTGGCAAACTTGATCAGGCACTATCTGAAGTTGACAAGCAATACGAGTTGGGCCAGAAGACCAATGACATTCCGGCAATGGCCGGTGATCTTCAACTCAAAGGAAATGTTCTGCTCGAGATGGGGCGGTATGACGACGCGCGTAAGGCTTACGAGGACGCACTAAAGATGACGAACGACTCAAACTTGTCGCAGGAAATCAAAGACAATACCGCGCTCTTTCATCACTTCAATCTGGCTCGCGTGGCCACTGCGAAAAGGGATCTCGCGAGTGCAAAGACGGAGACTGAGGCTTTCCGCAAGGGTTCAGAAGCGGCAAAGAACCAGAATCAGATCAAGCAGGCGCATGAATTGGCCGGCCGAATTGCGTTGGAAGAGAAGAACTACGACGCGGCGATAACTGAACTGACCGCAGCCAATCTACAAAATCCCGATGTGCTGTATCTGTTGGGCGAGGCTTATCGCGGAAAAGGTGATTCTGCGAAAGCAAAAGAGTCGTTTACAAAAGCCGCGAAGTTCAATTCACTGCCGCAGTTGAATTATGCGTTTGTTCGCACCAAGGCGGAGAAGGCCCTGGCGACATAACCAATCTCGCAATGGGAAGCCGAGTAGCCGGCAATCGCAACGCTACTCGGCAACACCTATCACTTCAACGGTCGATACAACCTTCCGTTCTTCACAGGTGATCACGCAAACGATGGTGATGAATAAGTTACGCGTGATCTAAACTGTCATCCAGCATCTGAACGCGTCGCACATGACGACCACCTTCAAACGGAGTGTCGAGCCATATGCGCACGATTTCGAGCGCCTGCTCTTGAGACATCATCCTTTGTCCTAATGAGATCATATTCGCGTCATTATGCTGTCGCGCGAGTCGAGCCGATTCTGCATTCCAGCAAACCGCACAGCGAATCCCTTGCAGGCGATTAGCAACCATACCCTCACCGTTACCGGAACCGCCAAGAACAACACCTCGTTCAGCTTCGCCTCGCGCCACTGAGAGTGCGACCGGTCGAACAAAAACAGGATAATCGACTGGTTCCTCACTGGAGGTTCCGAAGTCGGTTATCTGATGTCCGAGCCCATTCAGAAAACGTTTTATCTGTTCCTTATATTTAAAGCCCGCATGATCCGAACCGATAGCAATCTTCATCTGGCTCCTCATTACATCACGAGATCATCCCAACTCATCCGCAGTCTCAAGATACTCGATTATGCAATCGCGGATCAGACAGTAGGAACTTCGATATACCTCGTCGCTGAAACTGAAAAAGGGATCCGGAATCTCTGCGCCGCGCTGCTTGGGATCAAAACTACCCAGCAGCGCAATGCGATCGGCTGATATACCGAATTGATTCTCCAGCGCGTCGGCATGATTTTTCTCCATTACGAGAAACCGATTGATTGAATCGAGCGGTAGTTGCCCAACCCAGGTCGGCGTCCGCTTTGGAGGATGCGTCTTGTAGTAGAGGCAGGTCCTCGACGTTTCATCGAGTGGCGGCTGTTCCGAAAAATCAAGAATGCCGGCAGAGTAGACATCGATGTCCAGCGATCGCTTTAAGACTTCGTCAGTCAGAATTGCGTGCGCCATGATGCTACGACATCTGTTTGCAGTGCAGATGACGGCAATAGAAACCATCACGAGTAGTCTAAATGTTTTTAAGATTTGTGTCAGATGGCGAGAGAGTGCGGGCGGCATGCGATGACCGACCGGGAAAGTCTTTCATCCAGTTGCGAGGCGACCTTTGAAAATCATTGACATACTGCGCGGACGGATATATATAGGCCCCCTCCCAAAAAACCTAATGCGGGTTGGAGCAATTACTTAAGCTTCACTCGCCGTTTTAACTCGACGCTACAGGTCCAGTGTAGCTCTTTCTAGATTCATCAGGAGACTACCAATGCGAAAACTCACCTTCAACCGAAAAGCGGTCAGTCTTGTGCTGGCCTTAACCTTGGCGTCTAGTCTGGCGGCCGCTGTGTCAGCACAGGCGATTGCGATAACCACCAACGATTTCATCCCGTTCGCACAGGGTGTTCTCGTGCCGTGTGCTGATGGAGGTGCCGGAGAGATTGTGCTGATTTCAGGCACTCTGCATATTCAGAATCACATAACCATCAATGGCAACCGGGCGAGTATTAAATTCCACGCTCAGCCGCAAGGCGCGAGCGGTGTGGGATTGACCACGGGCGACGTGTACCGTGCCACGGGAGAGACTCAGGAACACGACTCGATACCGATCAGCAACGGTGCGTTTGAGTTCACCTTTGTTAACAACTTTAAGATCATCGGGCCCGGTCCCGACAACAACCTGCTCGTGCATCAGACGGTCCACGTGACAATCGACGCGAATGGTAATGTCACCACGGTAGTGGACAACTCGACCGTCGAGTGCAGCTAGCAACGTCTGTCAGCAGAAGGCGTGTGCCGTTAGTGGTCTTGTTCAACGAAACCAGGTAACCCGCGGCCCTGGGGAAATTGATGGATGTCATTTATCACTGACATGTCTTCAGCTTCAGGGCCGCGGTTTTGTTTTGGGCTGCCACGTCAAGTCATCGCCCTTAGAACTTTGTCTATCTCATACGCGTAACATGCGGTTAATCATAAAGGGTGAAAGAAGATTCGAGCTGCAAGGATAGTTGAAGGAAAGATGAACTGGCACTGTTCCAGGCTTTGCGCTGCACCGTGAGCTCAAGGAGTTGGTCGATCTAGGGCTAACGCCATTCGAGGCGCTCCGGACTTCGACTACGGGCCATTTGAGTATCTGGGTGAAATCGACAAAGCAGGGACGATTGAGGTTGGTAAGTACTCTGATCTAGTCCTTGTGCACGAGAACCCGCTCAAGGATATTTCGGGGGCGTCAAAAGTTGCAGGAGTGTTGATCCAAGGTCGTGGGATTGCGAAGATGAAATCGAGAAGAGAATGAAGGAGATTGAGCGCTAGGAAACACGCCCAATTGATCACGAGATCTAAGATCGAAAGGGAAGTGTGGAGGGAGTCGCCTCGCTAAAACAGTCGTGTGAAGAATCTGAATCCTGCTATTTTCATTTCACCAACTTCACGCACCACGGTATAACCTCCTATCTGATAATAAGATTCGCCTGTGCTTAATACCCCTCCGCCTCCCTCGTACCTAAGCGGCTTGATGAGGTCAGGCTTCGGTAGTGGAAAATCGCGGGTGACAAAAGCACTCTTGAACTTTCGAATTCGCTCAGCGACAGAAGGGTACTTGGCAGCAAGGCTGTCGAGATGAGTGCGAAAGTCCTTAGCGTCACGGTCTACTTGCGATGCAAATAAAACGAACTCCTGAGGTGTAGTGGCTTCTTTTCTGCTCAACATCGCCTTGATATGTGGCGGAAAGTAGATCGCTTCCTCTTCGTCACTCGGACTTATTAGCGTAAACATTAAAAACATAAGCTGCATCCGGCTTTTGTAGGCATTGATTAGCGTCTGGTCGTCGATTGTTGAAAAATCGATGTCACCAAACTCACCATCTTTTATCGCCATAGCCCGTTGTCGCGCCCTGTTTCGCGTGAAGGTAGCTTCGAAGGCTGCATTGAAGTCGAGGTTTTGACTGAGAATCTTCTGAAACTGCTCGCACACTCGATAGGCTTTAACTGCGTCTGCGGGCTGTTTTACCGGCCGCGACCTCCGTTGGGCCGGGGAGACCGTGATGATGAGGATCGAAATCAGCGAGCTGAATACAACTTTGCTTGAGAGTTTCATACTCTAAGTGCGTCAGCGAGTAAGCCCGCTAAAAGAATCAGGCGCTATCCGAGTCGAACCGATGAATAAAGGGTTTGCAAACTTAATCATCAAATTTAGCCAACTGCTGAACGTTATGAAAATCAGATCGGTCTTGCTTGGTGGCTGCATCCTGGCGTGTGCGTTGTATGTTTTCTCTCAGGTGATACCTCATCCGCTCATGGCGCAACAGGCTGCAAACAAACGCCTGCTTGACGTCACAGTACGATTAGTGCCGGTCGGTTCAGAAGAGCCAACTGATGAGAACAAGGTCTATCAGCTAGATAATGCCACCTGGCTGACGGTCTACATTGAGAACAGGTCCAACCAAAGGCTGAAACTGAGTGTACTGGATCCCGAGTACGCATTTCGGCTTCAGTTATACAAGGACGATGTTGAAGTTCCTTACACCGACGAAATAACGAATTTTGTACGGTCGAAAGAAGAGAATCCTAAACAAGTCTACATCGAGTCGGATCGCTTCATTGAACCAAAAACAACCTATGGTCTACAGAACATAAAGCTGGGTAATTGGTATGGCCCACTTTACCCGGGCAAGTATCGATTGATCGTCCATCGCCGATTGGAATTGGCAGGACCTTGGACGGCTAATTCTCCTCCAATGTTATTCGAGATTCTGCCGAAGACAACCCCGGATGCTCCTGCGAAGGACCGCCCGTTGTTGAGAAGAAAGCCGAGTAAGCGTCCTACGAGTCTCAGGTAACAGCGTCGATGTGAGGGGCCTCAAGAGCAGGAGTACTATGCAGGAGCAGGCAGTTACCTGCTGCCTGCTCCTTGGTCATCATTCTTTGACCTAATGAGATCATATTCGCGTCGTTGTGCTGTCGCGCAAGTCGCGCCGATTCGGCGTTCCAGCAAACCACACAACGAATTCCTTTCAGGCGATTCGCAACCATGGCTTCGCCGTTACCGGAGTCACCAAGAACTATGCCGCGATCGGCTTCACCACGAGCGACCGACAGCGCGCTTGTCGAATGAACAAAGGATAGTCGACTGGTTCCTCAGAAAAGGTTCTAGGTCGGCGATCTGATGTCCTAGTCCATTCAGAAAATGTTTGATCTCTTCTTTGTATTCAAAGCCGGCATGATCTGAGTCGATAACAATTCTCATCTGTCTGCCTCAGATTTGAGTAGCTCTCGTGTTGTGAAGTTGAGCTTGGAGGCGGCGATCGGAATCGAACCGATGAATAAAGGTTTTGCAGTCTTAGTACGCCTCTTTCATCCCGTTTAGTTTCGTTCACTTACGCCCTATTTTATTTACACTTCACTTGGCTAGCTGTCTGATTCCGACTGTGCTAGTTTCATCGCGTTTAGAAGCGTTTGCACACTTTCTGCACACCTGCTTTATAAGACGAGGTGGCGACCCGGCAGAATTTATCCGACCTTGGAGGAATGCGAATGATGAAATTTCCGATGATCATATTATTATCCCTGACCTTTTCATTGGCCGTGTCAACCGCAACTTTGGCCCAATCGGCGGAAGACGAGCAAGCGATCAGGGATCAACTGGCACGTTTTTACGAAGGTTACAATGAGCATGACGCCGACAAGATGGTATCGATCTACGCCGACGACGCAGACCACATCAATGTTTTTGCCGAATGGCGCAAAGGGAAGCCAGCTGTAAGAGAAGCGCTCAAGCGGCTACATGCCGGGCCTGGGAAGAACGACCACAAGACCTACACCATCGAAAAGATCAGGTTCATAAAACCTGACGTCGCGGTCATTCAGGTCCGTTCGCTGAGCAAACCGTGTGCATGCGGGAACCTGAGCACGTTCGTGATGACCAAGGAGTCGGGCAAGTGGCTCGTGGTGAGCTTCGCGAATGTGGAGTATAAGCTCGATCCGAAGGGCGACAAGACTGGAATCACCAAGATGCCCTCCAAGGTTCCGGCAGGCGGCCAGCTGCTCGTGGTGCCTTCGGGCGCCGGTCAGAAACTGGCAAACGGCAACGAGTGGAAGATCATGGGGTATCGACCTGCGGTCGCTGTAACAAAGTAGGTGATGGTTGATCCGCTCGTCTCAGAATAAGGAGATCGCTCATGATACCCGTAAATAAAGGTTGCACGAGGAAAATTCCCGGCCTTCTAAGTGGCGTGTCGACAAAGTTCGCTACAAAAAACGCGCGCGCGTGAGTAATACGGAAAGCTTGCACATTATTCGAGGCGGAGTCGTAACTCGCATAACGTTGATCTCAACGTCTCAACTCATCAGCTATGCCTTTGATTAGTCGTTTCAGTTGCTCAGCTTCTGCGATTGCTCGCATAATGAAACTCTGTTGGAGATCTCGCTGCGTCTCATCCTTAGCGCGGAAAGTGGATGCTGCTTTCCCCTTGGATTCCTGTAAAGCGGTAAGGCCTCCATTTTGCTTTGCCCAGAAGTTTTTGCACACTTTTAGCCTTTTTCTGCACACCTCGCCCTCATTGGACCAGTGCTCTCTCTCGCGCTAAGTTGTTGCGTGATTGAAGTTGTGATTGGAGGCGGCGATCGGAATCGAACCGATGAATAAAGGTTTTGCAGACCTCTGCCTTACCACTTGGCTACGCCGCCTTTAGAAGACGCGGAGACGGGGTGATGGGGAGACGCGGCGAAGCGCATTCGACCATGTTCGACGCATCGCCGTTTCTCCGCGTCACCCCGTCTCCGTGTCTTTAGATCGACTTTAAGTCGGAATCGTTGGAGCGGGAGACGAGACTTGAACTCGCGACCCTCGCCTTGGCAAGGCGATGCTCTACCACTGAGCTACTCCCGCTTTGGAGCATTTGGGATTCTAGCTATTGGAAAATGATTGTCAAGCGAAGGTCAGAATCATTGGTCATATATCATTTGCCATTTCTCATTTGTCATTTAAGAAACCAGCCGCAGATTCACGCAGATAAACAGAGATCAAAAACTAAAGAGGGCGACCGAAGGTCCTTCCTCTGATTATCCGTTCTGATCTGCGTTTACCTGCGTGAATCTGCGGCTGGTTTCTTAAATGACAAATGAGAAATGGCAAATGATATTTGACCAATGATTCATCCTTCGCCCACAGGCAAGCCTTCGATTCGCATAATCTTCAATGCATTCGTTGTTGGACACGGGCCGGAGCGTAACAGGTAGTCGAAAACCATTCGGCCGTCGGTCACTTCCTCGCAGAAGTGGAAATTTGCTAGACCGGGAATCTCATCAGCCAATCTCGTTAGTTCCAAGTCGTGCGTCGCAATCAGACCAACGGCATTTCGGCGTCGAGATAAAGCACGGATAAAGGCGCCACTGCCAATGTGCCGTTCGCGATTGTTTGTACCTCTGAAAATCTCGTCGATCATAAACAAGATCGGTAACTCATCTCCGGCCTCAACTGCCGATAGCAACTGCTTCAGCCGTTTCACTTCCGCATAAAAATACGACAGCCCATCCTGGACCGAATCGCTCACATTGATGCAGGTAAAGAGTTTGAAAAGCGATAACTGCAGAGAGTCGGCATTCACAGCTGAGCCGGCATACGCGAGACGAAGATTCAAGCCGATGGTTCTCAGGAAGGTACTCTTGCCTGCCATGTTGGAACCCGTGAGTAGTACTACGTGCGTCCGGTCATCAAGACGAACGTCGTTACAGACTTTGTGATCAGGCTTGAGTAGCGGATGTCCCAGCCGTCGCCCAGCAAACAAGTGCTGAGCTGAAACGATCTCGGGAAAGGTGTAGTGCGGATTAAGCCAGGCGAGGTTCGCGAGTGAATTCAGCGCCTCAAGTTCGTACCAGGTATTTAACCAACGCGGCAATTCCTGACTGATCTCTTTCTTTAGCTGCTCAAGTCGAAATGTGAAGAAGAAGTCCCAGGGAACGAACGCATGAACAATTAGCCACAGAAGCGCGTTTGTTCTCAGACCCAAGGCTCCGGCGATTCGTTCAATCCGGCTCAGCTCTGCTGAAGGTCGTTTCCGCGGATCGAGAAATGGAGCGCACAGTTTCTGCAATTGCGACAGACCACTGCAGCGGCGCGATTCCAAATACTTAAATACCGCACCAAATCTGCGTAGGGCCTTCTCCAAATCCTGCACTTCGCCCCACGCCGTTGCTATTCGACCCTGCTTAATGATCATCGCGCCGATATAGAGGAGGAAGCTGAATGGCCAGAGAAAGGGAAGCAGATTCAGAGCAGCCAGAATGAAAAGCGTGATGTTGACGAGAGCGAGCAATGATAAAAGGATAACCGTGGGACGTAAGGAGTCTGACGGAATCGCATGCTCAACCCAACTGACTAACGTACGCGAATCCCACCGATCGACTCTGTAGCTCTTGCGATCTTGTAAAGCCGAATCGCTGCTGACGAGCACTGCGTACAAATGCAATTTGTCGCGGAATAACGACAGCCTTAACAGTTCACTGACGAGCAACTGTCTTTCCTTGATAATCGAGGCATCAGGTTCATTATTTAGCAGCCATGCTCGCAGTTTGCGACTTCCTTCCGTCGTGGCGGCTGTATCGAGCAACCGGTGCAGCGATCGGTCTCCAGTTAGATCTAAATCAGTTTCGAATGGATGATCCGTCTCACGAGGCGACTGATCAGCAGGAGGCAAACGATCCCAATCAAGATTTATCCGCGCCACCTGCACGTTTTTGATCTCGAGCATGAGTCCATGACGAGTAATACTGTCGCGAACGCGATTGTGATACGTCGCGACGCCGGCGAACAGAACCACAAATACGAGTGCCAGGATCAGTGCGGTTGTCCCTCCCGCCAAGTACCAGGTGAGGAGAGTTAACAGAGAGCCCGTGAGGTATATCGCCCTACGCGCGCGCCAGTATTTTCCGCTTAACGTTTCCAACTGTTCGCTATGCAGCGTAAGGCGAGCAATGCTGCGCTCGAGAGTTAACAGGCGACTCGTGGGCTGGCGCGGTTTGGATGACATGCGACGAACGGTGCTTGCAGTTTAGGAGGTGGAGGAAAAACAGACAAACGGTGCAATGCGACAGGGGATCAACCCAATAACATTGCACCGTTGTTTTAACCCTATGCCGCACATCGGTACCGATGCGCAACGGTTGAGTCTATGACCGCAGTCTAAAGGCGCATCTAACGTACGTCAACTTTTTACTCAAAAATAAAACAGGAAGAGATTGCGGATTTCGGAATGCGGATTTCGGATTTTGTGTGGGGTGACGTGAATATCTTCTCGTAGTCGGAACCCCTACGAAACCAAACAGGGAAGAGATTTCGGATTTCGAAATGCGGATTTCGGATTTCGCTTTCGGCGACAACACAAATTCGAAGTGTGTCGCCCCACACGAAATCCGAAATCCGCATTCCGAAATCCGAAATCAGTTTGACAACCATCGCCCAAGCTTCAATAATTCACTTCACGCTTCCAGTTTTTCGAAGGCTAACCTTCCTTTCCAAACATCAGCACGCGGAGGATTCGATATGAGAATTCAGTCTAGACTTCAGGTCAGCGCACAAGCCCTCTTGATCCTATTTGTGCTCGCGATCACAGGCTTTTCCCAGACTGGTTACAAGAAGCCGCCCAAAGAAGTGCTCGACATCCTGAACGCGCCGGTCACACCTGGTGCTTCCATTAGTCCGACACGACAGCACATGTTGTTGTTAACCGGCTTGCGCTATCCGCCTCTCGCTGATCTCGCGCAACCGATGCTGCGCCTGGCGGGTGAGAGGATCAATCCCGCGTCGAATTCTCCGCACCGCTTTCAATACTCAGTCGCCATGTCTCTGAAAAGAATCCCAGATGGGACCGAGACCAAGATCGAGTTGCCGCCTGGCGCAAAGATCACCGATGTGCACTGGAGTAGTGACGGACGCATGTTCGCTTTCCTGAATACCACTCCAAATCGTGTTGAGGTTTGGGTCGGCGACACCGCGACGGGAAAGATTCGCAACTTGAAAGGTGTCACTGTCAACACGGCTTACAGCGACGCTTTAGACTGGATGCCCGACTCGAAGACGCTGATCGTTCAACTGATTCCAGCAGGACGAGCCCCTGTAAAAGCGGAACCACTGGTCCCACGTGAACCAAACAGCCAGGAGAGTTCAGGCCGGGCAGGCCCGGTTAGAACGTATGAAGACTTGCTGAAGACGTCGCACGATGAAGATCTGTTTGAATATTACGCGACATCGCAGCTCGCTTTGATCGATGCGATG
>DATJKB010000473.1:0-3980 GCA_035491875.1 Pyrinomonadaceae bacterium
GAGCAGCTACAGCGTCAGGTTGAAGAGCTGTCCAAGGGCTAGTGTTAGACGCGAACCAGTTTAGAGCTTTCGATTAATCGGTCGATCTCGGATAGCAGTTTCTCGTTATCGGCTGGCTTAACGAGATAGCCACTAGCGCCCGCGTTAAGAGCGTTTCGCAAGTCGGAATCATAGGCAGCACCGGAATAAAACAATATTGGCGTTGTCTTATCAAATTCGCGAATCCATTGAGTGAGACTTAGTCCCGATGAATCCGGCAACCAGCCATCGACTAGATAGAGATCGAACGATTGCGACTTGGCCAGGCTGAAAGCCTCTTTTGCGTTGTCAGTACAGACCACTTCATAGCCTGCGCATTGCAGTAAAACCATTAGCAACTCACGAGTATCTGTGTTGTCTTCGGTACAGAGAATTCGGCCCTTGGGGGAAGGCATGGGGTGGTACTTCCTTTATTGCAGAATCGAAAAGAAAAGTTGGACGTCGGGAGCCGCTTGGAATATTTGTAGAGCAAAAGTGAGGCTGAAGTCAATGCCTTTTTAAAAAGACTGGGCCATTGGTCCTAATTCCCTTTCATCCTGGCCGCCACGTATTCGTCGATTGAGGCGCCCTTGCCCAGCTTCGGATCCAATTGGTACGCAGTTCGGAAGTTGCTCATCGCCTGATCAGCCTGCCCCTTCTTCAATAACAGCGCACCTAACAATTCATGTAGTGATCCGTTCTTGGGATGGAGCGCGATCCTGCCCTGCTTCCTGCTCCTGCCCCTGTTCTTTAAGATCGGTGGATCTGCTTACTCTCGATCAATGAATTGCTGAAGATCTCGCGCAAAGCGTTCCGGTAATTCCCATGTTGGACTGTGACCAGTTTGCTCGTACACACGCAACTCGGATTTTGAAATTCCCGATAGGAGCGCGTCCTGTTCCTTTCGTAAGAAGACCGTTTCACCATCGCCCCAAATGATCAGTGTCGGAGATTTGATCTTCGTTAACTCGGCATCGGCGCCTGTCAACAGATCCTTAATCACTTCTTTCCAAAGGCGTGCAGGCAATCTGCGACTCTCGGCGATGACTTGGTTGATGAAATCGTCGGGCACTGGTTGTACAACCATTCCAACCTGGAAGTCGCGCACGAACTTCTCGAGGACTGAATCGCTCAGGGCATTGATGTCGCGCTGTAACCCGAGCACAGCACTGTTTTTGACGCTGGGTGCTGAACCAATCAGCACCAGCCTTTTAACCCGTTCCGGCTCTAGCGTCGCGATGTGTTGTGCGACAAAACTTCCCATCGAATGTCCGACTACCGTCGCTTCGTTAATTCCTATCGCATTCATAAAGGCAAGCACATCATTTGCCAACTCCCGCGGCGTGTAGCCACTTCGCGGTTGATCAGAATCGCCGTGCCCGCGCTGGTCCAACACGTAGACGTGATACTTCGGATCCATCGATTTCAGCACGCGACTGTAAGAAAACCAGGAATCAGTGAACCCGTGCAGCATCAACACGACCGGGCCTCCGCGCTCACCTTGCTCGGCGTAGTGCAGTCGGACACCGGTGTTGAGTTGAATATTGGAAAAACGGATTCGCGTCGCATCGGTCGAACACATGTTTGAGGCGTTGGACGTTTGCACAAACATGGTCGCGAGCATCAATGCGAGTGCCGCGATTACTGCTGGTTTTAGCTTTAATCGACTCATCAGAATTATCCTTCACACAGTCCTCTCAATTGATAACGCGTAAAAGATGAGGCGTTAGGGTCTACTTGCCGTTGCACAAAACCAATCGCAGTCGGCTAAACTCACAAAGCTCAATTGATCCGATTGCCGGAGGACCTTGCCGCGTGCGCCTCTTAACAGTGGTTGTAATCTGCCTTTCGCTAATGTCCGGTCTGGTTGTTACAGCTCAAAACCAATTGCCAGTACCTCCATCGAAAACTCCGTCGGCGGCAGCGTCGCCATCACCCGTACCACTCCCACCACCGACCGTGAAGATCGATAACTACCGCGCAGCTGCTGCGCGAATCATTGGCGCTGCGCTAACGAGCGATAAAGCGTATGCACGACTTGCCTATCTAACCGACCGCATCGGCAATCGTCTTAGTGGATCTAAAAACCTCGAGAGGGCCATTGAATGGGCCATCGCGGAGATGAAGAAGGACGGTTTGGATAATGTGCGCGGTGAAAAAGTGATGGTACCGCATTGGGTGCGCGGCGAAGAAAGCCTGGAGTTGACGAGTCCTGTATCTCAGAAACTTACGATGCTGGGATTGGGAAACAGCGTCGCAACACCAGCTGAAGGAATCACCGCAGAAGCCGTCGTGGTTCGTACTTTTGATGAGCTGAGTGCTTTGGGCGCAAGTGTTCGTGGCAAGATTGTTGTTTATAACGCCCCTTTCACCAACTATGGCGAAACGGTTCGATATCGAGGGGCCGGCCCATCGCGCGCTGCTGAGCGTGGCGCTGTCGCGGCGATCGTGCGGTCGGTCACACCGAGGAGTCTTCAAACACCTCATACCGGAGGAACCATTTACGATCAGAATCAGCCGAAGATTCCTGCTGCAGCAATCACGATTGAAGGCGCAGAGTTGTTACAACGCATGTACGACCGCGGTGAGCACCCAACTCTTCGCCTGAAGATGGAAGCGAAGTTCTTACCTGACGCAGAGTCGGCGAATGTGATTGCTGAACTAAAAGGTTCCGAGCGACCGGACGAGGTCGTGCTCGTCAGCGGACACTACGATTCGTGGGATGTCGGCCAGGGCGCGCATGATGATGGAGGTGGTTGCATCATCGCGTGGGAAACTATCAGGCTACTGAAGGAACTCGGCTTAAAACCTCGTCGCACGATTCGCGTGGTCTTGTATACGAACGAAGAGAATGGATTGCGTGGTGGCAACGGATACCACGATGCGCATCGAGCTGAAGTCGCAAAACATGTTCTTGCTATTGAGGCTGACTCGGGAGTCTATCGTCCTGAGGGTTTTGGTCTCTCAGCCACAGCTCCTTCTCAAGCGCGCGCCAACATGATCGAAATTGCCAAACTGCTCGCGGGAATTCGCGCTAACGGCATTGCTGCGGATGGTGGCGGCGCTGACATTAGCGCAATCATGCGCGAGGGTGTAGTGGGAGCGAGCCTGGATGTCGATGGGCCATATTTCGACATTCATCACACGCACGCAGACACTCTCGACAAGATCAGCCCACAGGATCTCGCGTTGTGTGTTGCGACGATGGCGGTCATGGCGTACACAGTCGCGGACATGCCGGAATCATTCAGAGGTCCCGCTGCAACTCCAGCAACGCGATAGGTCATAGCAAATCCCCTCTCGATGCCACGGCCTTGCGCCGTGGTGATTCACGTTCGCAGCTACCATCAGGAGACCAAGCGTTTTGAGATGCCACGGGCTTGTCCCGTGGAGTCTCACGCCGCTTGATGTCAATGACTTGTGGGCGCCACAAGTGAAAACCGTGAGCCTCCACGGGGCAAGCCCGTGGCATCCAGATCAATCAGCCGTGGATAATTAGCTACCAGCGTGAGCTACCACGGCGCAAGGCCGTGGCATCAACGGCGAACCTTACAAGAGAGACTTAAAGCAACATCCTGGTGAGTTCAGCCAGGCAGAGAGAAGGGTGATCACTAGTGACCGTTACACCATCTTCTACTTCCCAAATGGCCGACAGCACTGCCTGTGCAAACGTCCAACGTAGTGCTCGATCGTAGTCCAAACCAAGAGCCTCAGTTAATTGCATCAGTCGCCGCTCAATAACTGCACGCGAAATGTAGAAGTCAGGAAGCTCAACAGGATTTCTGATAATTGCACCGAGTTCGTATTCGAGCTCTCCAACGACGCCTTTTGGATCAATAGAAATCCAACCACGCGTTGAATCAAATAAGACGTTGTAGTGATGGAGATCGCCGTGCAGCAACATCGTCTGTCTTTGCGACAATGCCAAATTGCGATAGACACTTTCAGCTTCTCGCACCAAT
>DATJKB010000474.1:0-4870 GCA_035491875.1 Pyrinomonadaceae bacterium
CGGGGTCCCAAATCCGCCGTAACGCGAAGTATCAAGAATCGCAATTTGTTTTGTAGCGACCGTGAGTTTGCGCAGTTTGTCGTCGGATGCTGTGAATACGATGTCTTTTGAATCAGGCGACCAGTTGTAACCAGACTTCAATGCGTCGATGTCCGTGACTTGTTGTGCAGGCGCTGAGCCATCAACTGGCACTGCGTAGAGTTCTTCGCGTCCGCTCTGGTCGGAGACGTAAGAGAGCCACTTGCCGTCAGGTGAATAACCAACGTTGCGTTCCCGCGCCGGGCCATCGGTAACCTGTCTCAGATCCCCTTCATCAACTGGCGCCGTAAAAATTTCCCCGTGAATTGAGAAAGCAATGCGTCGCGACGACGGCGCGAGATCGTAATCGTCAGCCTGCGAACTGAACGACTGCATTTCTGACAAGTTGTCTTGAGTCTCGGCATCGATGTTCAGAGTGATTGGCGTGGCCCGTTTGCTGTTAACGTCGAGTTTCCAAATTCCGAAGTCGTGCTCAAACATAATGACACGCCCGTCAGCACTGATCGCGGGCCAGCGAACATCGCCGCTCTTGAACTGTGTTACAGCAGCAGCTTTTCCACCGCTGTCTGAAACGCGCCAAATGTTTGTTAGACCAGCGCCGTCGCGATCACTGACAAAGTAGATGTTGCCATCGCTGCCCCACATGGGCCATGAGTCGAGTCCGTCGAAGTCAGTTACTTGGGTGAACTTCTTGGCCGCGACGTCCATCACCATGATGTCGCTCTGATAGGAGCCGCGATAATACTTACGCCAGTAGGATTGTGCTTTCTGGTTGTAGGCGAGTCGTTTTCCATCCGGCGAATAAGAAGCCTGCACGCCCATGTCTGTTCCCGCCTTCCAGGGCATACCACCATTGATGCTGACGAGATACAACTGAGGCATGAAGTCTTCGCCGCGGTTGCCGCTGAACAAGATTGAACGCGAGTCAGCCGACCACCCAAGAACTGTATCGTCGGCAGAATGCGTAGTGATTTGTTTAGCGGTGCCGCCGTTAGCCGGAACGAGAAAGACGTCGAGGTTTCCATTGCGGTCACTCGAGAATGCGATCCACTTACCGTCTGGTGAAAAGCGGCCGTAAACGTCTCGAGCCCGGTTGACGGTCAAACGCTGAATGTTCTGACCGTTTTCGTCGGCCGTCCAAAGGTCTCCCAAATAGGTAAAGACTATGCGGCCGTTGTGGTAATGCGGGTAACGAACGAGCCGCGCTTCGCGGCCGAACGCCGAAATGGATGCAAACAGAACCAGAATGGCTCCGAAGAGAGATGTGATCTTTTTCATGGCTCCTGACCTGCTTAGCGTGGGATGGAAAATCCTGGGAATGGAAGCCGGAATTATAGGGGAAAAGGGGAAAGGGGGAAAAGGGGAAAAGGGGTTTCGGAATGCGATTTCGGATTTTGCCAGCCGCAGATCTTCGCAGATAACACGGATCTGCATTGCTTTTCTCGGGTCAGTTACCCGTCTTGATCTGCGTTCATTTGTGAAGATCTGCGGCTCAAAAAATCCGAAATCCGCATTCCAAAATCCGAAATCTGTCGCCACCTTTTCGCCCGCGACGAAAGTTTGTTGTAGCATTACGGCCATGATGACCTGCCGGAAAATGAGAGCTGCCGACGTTAGCGACGCGTTTGAAATGCTTACCGCATTTCTGAGCGAAGACGAACATTATCTTGACAGTAGCAAAGCGTATGGAGACATCGGCCTCAGAGGATTGAACGACGCACTCGATCTCTTCCTCGAAAGACCGGAGCTGGGGTTCGTTTGGATGGCCTTTGATGAAAGAGGCGCGGCCGGGATTTGCGTTGTGTGTTACGCAATCTCAACGTCGATGGGATCGGTAGTTGTAAAACTCGATGATGTTTCTGTTAAGCCGGATAGGCGCGGCAAAGGTGTGGGAACTGATCTACTGGAACAACTAAAGGACCAACTGCGAAAGGAGTCGGTGACGCGCATTGACGTGGCGGTGCACAAAGACAATCCGGAAGCGCGCCGATTTTATGAGAAGCTTGGGTTTGTAGCTCTTAACGAAGAAAGAATGGCGGCTGTGATCTAAAACAAATCATTGGTCAGTTATCAATTGACATTGTCAGTCGTCATTTGGGAAACCACGGTCTTCAGGGCCGTGGTTTTCAATTTCAGCCACCGGCAGGCGGTGATTTCTTAAATTGATAACTGATAACTGGCAAATGATAATTGACCAATGATTTTTTTGTCTGCCGCTAAGACTTACCAAGCTGGGCGATCTCTTCGAAGTATTTCGCAAACGCCACCATTCCGCCCGACGCTTGTTGCCAATCGAAGTTTTCGTTTGGTGCATGGTAACCGTGTTCGGGTAACGAAAGTCCAAGGAACAACACCGGACACTTCAACACTTTTTCAATACTCGTCATCGCCCCGATCGTTCCTCCGTCGCGCACAAACACAGCCTCACGACCAAAGGCAAACTTCACGGCGTTCTTCAGCGCAACGGGTAAAGGACCTTCCAATACAGTCCGAAAGGCTGGTGCCGAAGCTTCGAAGTGAATCTTCACATCGGGATTCTTTGCCTTAATCGTATTCGTCAACAGCTTCTTAATCTTCGCCGGATCCTGGAGCGGCACCAGGCGGCAGGATGCTTTCAACTCGGCGCGTGGCGGCACGATCGATTTCACGCCCGGCCCCTGATAACCGCCGACCACTCCGTGGATTTCCAGCGTTGGCATGCCCCAGATGCGCTTCATGATCTCGAGTGGATCTTCCGTGCGAAGTTTTTTCAAGTGATGGGCTTTCTTGAATCCACTCGTGGTGAAGCCTGACTTGGCCCAATCATTCAACTCCTTCTTCGTTGGCGGAACCACATCGTCATAGAAGCCCTTGAGTTTGATTTTTCCGGTGCGTGAATCGTAGAGCTCGCTAATCAACTGGATAAGTTCGGCGATTGGATTCCGAGACGCGCCCCCTGTTTCGCCAGAGTGTGTGTCTACTGTTCCGGTTTCAAGCGTAAGGACAAAGCCAAGCAATCCCCGCAAGCCTGCAGAGCTCGCCGGCCTGTTGCGCGAAACCCAAACAGTGTCAGAAACAACTACCGAGCCCGTGCGAAGATCGTTAGCGTTTTTGGAAATGATCTGTTCAAAGTTTGGCGAACCGATCTCCTCTTCAAACTCCCAAAGGAAACGGATGTTACAACCCACACCCGCTTCGATTGCCGCCCGTGCGCCAAACAATGCCGCCAGCGCGGGGCCCTTGTCATCGGTTGTACCCCGGCCGAAATAGGTGTCGCCCTTTTGGGTGAAAACAAAAGGTTCGGTGTCCCACGGCTCAGTTTCTTTTGAGGCAGGCTGCACGTCGATATGGTTATAGACCGTGACCGTCGGTAGGTTTTTGTCGTTTCCAAAGATCCCGTGAACCAGCGGGTTTCCTTTGCCAACACCGTAAACATCAGCTTTTCCGCCGCACTTTTCGATTGTTTCGACGGTTAGCTCCAACCCTTTTTTGATATCCGGGAGATGAGCGGGATCTACTGAAACAGTAGGCGTCTCAACAAAACGACGAAGAAGGTCTTCGTATTCCTGTCGATGGGCTTTGGCATACGAAAAGAGACTCTCCCGGCTCAATGAGGTCGGCATTGATAATCCTCCGTCGAATTGTTGTGTTGAAACCAGCCGCAATAATATACAAAGTCGCGTGTGAATTGCGTAGTTGGGACGGAAATTTCCCGGTTTGCGGGCGACCTATGACCTGCCACCGGCATCTACAGAATCGGCAAGTTTCGCAGATTGGTTTGGTTTCGTTCCAGTCGCATCAGGTTCAAAAGCCCCGCTACTTCATGTTATCCTGACGTCCCCGTTTCGCCCACGGAACCCGGCAGTCGGAATAGGCGTTCAACAAGCGGGCTTAGCAGCAAGACAGTTTTAGGAGGCCTCGTGAGAAACAGATTTTTCGTCCCGGGTATTTTATTCCTCGCCGTCGCGCTTTCATTGCCAGCAATAATTATTGCGCAACAAAACCGGTCAGCTCGTCGCGGCCCCACTTCAACCCCGGACCGTTCCGCAGGTTCAGGTTCAACTTCAGGAAGAACCACTAGCGGACCGGCGATCAGGAGCGATCTCAGCGAAGCGCTCTCTGTGATTCAAGCCAATCACATTGACGGCCGGAAACTGGATTACAACTCTATTTTTAAGTCGTCGATCAGCAGCATGCTCAGCGTGCTGGATCCCCACTCGACCTACTTCGATCCAATTGAATATGCGTCGTTCAGAACTGAGCAGCGCTCGGAGTATTTTGGCATCGGCGCGACGATCGAAGACCTTCGTGAAGGCAAAGATGTAAACACTTTCATCCGTGCCACGTTCAATGAGTCTCCTGCTGATCGCGCTGGTTTGCGTTTCGGCGATCGAATAGTTGCCGTTGATGGGCAGTCGATGAAGGGCAAGACGTACCCGGAAGTTCGCAAATTCTTGCTCGGCCCGCGCGGCACAACGGTGAAGGTCACGGTTCTTCATCCGGGAAATAACCAGATCGAAACTGTAAGCATTGTCCGCGACGCCGTGTCGCTTCCCTCCATCGCTCAGGCCTACATGCTTCAGCCGGGCGTTGGTTACGTAGGGATGACCGGTGGTTTCAATCTAACCACAGCCGATGAGTTTGATCAGGCGCTGAAATTCCTTCATAGCAAGGGCATGAACATGTTGGTTCTGGATTTGCGCGGCAATCGAGGTGGATTGCTAATCCAGGCTGTTAGAGTTGCCAACGCATTTTTGCAGCGCGGACAGATGATCGTCTCTCAGAAGGGTCGATTTAAGGACAGTTCTCAGGAGTACAGAGCAATCAACGACAGTCCTGACAGTGTGCCACT
>DATJKB010000475.1:0-3797 GCA_035491875.1 Pyrinomonadaceae bacterium
GTGGGCTAACGCGGGTTGTTGATGCTATCGGTTTGTTGCGAGGTGCAAAGGCTTGGTCTGATGCGGATCAGCGAGGAATGGAAAATTGGTTCAATCAGTTTCTGCGGTGGATGCTGGAGAGCAAGAACGGCAAAGACGAATCCGCGGCAAAAAACAACCACGGCACTTACTATGATGTGCAGGTAGTTTCGTTTGCGCTGTTTCTGGGCCAGCGAGAACTCGCGCGTAAAGTCCTGGAGACAGCAAAGCAAAAACGCATCGCCTTGCAGATCGAACCTGACGGTCGACAGCCGCTTGAGTTAACTCGCACAAAGGCGTGGAGCTACAGCGTCGGCAATCTCGACGGACTAATGTTGCTTGCACGGCTTGGAGAGAGTGTCGAGGTTGATCTGTGGAACTATGAGACCCGCGACGGTAGAAGTATTCGCAAAGCCCTTAACTTTCTAACGCCGTTCGCGTTTGGCGAAAAGAAGTGGCCCTATCAACAACTAGGGCAGTGGCCACCGCAGATGTTGTTCTCGCTTATTCGAAGAGCCTCTGAAAAGTATGGCGATACATTCTTAGCCGCGTCCGTCGCAAAGCTGCCCCCAGTAGAAGCTGCAGAGCGAAGCAAACTGTTATCTAGATAGCATGATTCCCCGCGTCACATTAATTGTTCATCTCTTCTTCGCGGTCACTTTCGTGGCGGGAGCGCAACAGCTTTCGCGCGAACAGTGGGGTGCGATGCCAGTAAAAGTGTCGCAGCAAGGTGACAGCTGGGTATTAGCTGGAAAACATACGACCGTCTCCCTGAACAAATCGGATCTCGCGTTGAGTGTGCATGCGGGCACGGCACAGTGGAGTCTTCTGGGCTCAACGACAGGAGACATCGTCGTTAAGTCGAGCGGTGAAGAAGTCTCTTTGCGTTTGGCTGACGCGAAACAGATTGCAATTGTTCCTTACGACGCCGGTTTCAAAAGCGGAATCAAAATCAGTCTAGCTGGTTGGACTCATAAGGATCGGGTTCTCGACCTACAGCTGTTCCTCACTGTGTGTCTGGAAGGCCACAACGAAGAAGTTGTTTTCGATGTCGCAGCAAAAGAACAGGACACAGTGTTACGACAACTCGACTGGCCAGGCGCCTTAGACGCTCGTGATATCGACTACACGCTGCTGAGCAACGGTCGTGGGACTTTGTTGCCACGCAATTGGCCCAAAGAGTATTACCCGATTCGGTCGATCACTCCGGAAGGAAGAATTGCGGCAACGGATCACAGCGTGCTGCAAAGTCATGTGATTGAGTCGTGGTCGATGTCCTGGTGGGGCTTTCAAAAAGGTCGAGCGGCGATGATGCTGATTGTCGAGACACCAGATGATGCGGCTTACCAATTCAAGCATCCGCCTGGTGGCCCAACAGTCATCGGTCCGCGTTGGCGCGCGCAACTCGGACGCTTTGGTTACACCCGAAGTGTTCGTATGGCTTTTGTTGCCGATGGAGATTACGTCGACCTGGCGAAACGCTACCGTCGTTATGTGATGGAGTCGGGGTTGTTTGTTTCGCTTAAAGAGAAGATAGCACGCACACCGATCGTCAGCGATTTGATCGGAACGCCTCACACGCGTCTCAGCATATTCCGCAATCGCAGCGTCGACAGCGATCGCTACGACACCAAGGACCCATCGCAAAACTATAGCCTTACCACCTTTGAAGAACGCGCGCGGAACGTTCGAGATCTGAAGGCGAAGGGATTCGAGCGCGCCCTGGTGTTTGTATCGGGATGGCCGCGGCTTGGCTATGATCGTCAGCACCCGGATCCACTGCCACCGCCCGAAAAAGCGGGTGGATGGGCGGGCCTTAAGAAACTCGTAGATACCTGTCGTGAACTTGGTTATCCCGTAATCTTGCACGATCAGTATCGCGATTATTATCTCGACGCTCCTTCTTACGATTCACAGTTTGCAGTTCACGAAGAAGACACCTCGCTTCCGCCGAAGCAGTTTCCAGGGTCGAGATTCGGTGACTTCAAGCAGGGAAACATTCCGATGATGCGCCACTGGGATGGCGGCAAACAGGCCTATCTGAATGCGCGATTCCAGTTGGGCCACTTGCTGAAGAACTACCAATTATTTTTTGATAACGGGATCAAGACGCAGGGTATCTACATTGACGTGATCGGCTACGTTCCGCCCGATGCTGATTTCAATGCCGAACATCCAACCACACGTTCTGAGGCAATGCGGGCACAGGCAGCGATGCTCAATTGGTCCCGCTATAACCTCGGGATAACGGCCACCGAATCAGGTGCTGATTGGACCATACCTTACGTCGACGTCGTGAACTCCTCCGGAAACGGCAGCAAAGCCATTCTGATTCCACTCTACAATCTCGTCTATCACGATGCAGTGATTGTTTCGTTTGGCGCCCGCGATGAAAAGACATTGCTACAGGGATTGTTATTTGGTGGCGTTCCTGAGTTGCCGATAAATATCAGCACGGTTCCGGAAAAGTTTTTGAGCTTGATGCGCCAAATGATGATGCTACATAAGCGCGTGGGCTTGTTGGATATGACCAGGCACGAGTTTCTTGATTCGAGTTATAAGAAGGAACGAACAACGTTTGCCGATGGAACGACTGTGACTGTTGATTGGAATACAAACTCAGTAAAGATTGAGCCGGAATTGAAGTGACTTTGAATGGCGCAGTTGGGAAGGGGGCAAGCGGTCGTGGGATTGGTTCAGTCAGGAAGGGGGCAAGCGGAGATGATGCTCAAGATCAGAAAACGGCAAACGAGCGCGCCCCTGCTAGTCTCTTTCTAATTAAGCAATGAAAACGGCTAATTACCTTCCAGTGAGTGCTATGGCAATTTTAGCGGGGGCGCGCTCATTGTCGCTTCAGCAACTTGAACACATCCACCGCTTGCCCCCTTCCCAACTGCGCTTTGTGATCCTACTCATCATCACTGTACTTCTAAGCGCTGAAACAGGTCTCGCACAAACTCAAGCGCAGAAGTTCAATGTCGCGGCATTCGATCGCCTTCGGATTTTGACCGCAGCTAATAAGTACTTGAAGGAACAGCCAATCACGATCACTGCCTCTCGTTCACCACGCAGCGCCGGTGGTCTGCATGACTTCTTTTCTGAAGGCGACTACTGGTGGCCGGATCCAAACAATCCAGGTGGTCCTTACATTCAGCGCGATGGAATGTCGAACCCGGATAACTTCGTCGATCATCGACGTTACCTGATGCGCTTGAGCACTCAAGTTCCGGCATTGGCGGCTGCTTGGAAGATCACGAAAGATGCGCTGTACGCGCGCAAAGCCGCGAGTCATTTGCGCGCGTGGTTTATCAATGACGACACGCGCATGAATCCAAATCTTCAATACGCGCAAGCGATTCATGGACGTTTTACCGGCCGCGGGATCGGCATCATCGACACGATCCACCTGGTAGAAGTCGCGCAGTCGATTCAAGTGTTGCAACCTTCGCGAGCGCTGAGTGCGACGGAACTCAAACAGGTCAGGCGGTGGTTCAGTGATTACCTGACTTGGATGACCACGAGTAAGAACGGCACAGACGAACGTGACGCACGGAATAATCATGGCACTTGCTGGGTGATGCAGGTGGCTGCGTTTGCTAATCTCGTCGGCGACAAAAGACTCCTCGACTACTGTCGCGATCGTTTTAAAACTGTGCTCGTTCCTAATCAGATCGCCGCTGACGGAAGTTTTCCCGAGGAGAAGCGACGCACTAAGCCCTACGGTTATTCGCTCTTCAATCTTGATGCGATGACGACGATTTGCCGGATTCTTTCAACGC
>DATJKB010000476.1:0-6233 GCA_035491875.1 Pyrinomonadaceae bacterium
CCAGGCACCATAAGCATCGTCGGGTGGAGGGCTGGTCATCTGAAACAAGTAACTCCGAACTCTTTAGAAAAGAGACAAGAATGAAACAAACCGCGCAATTCGACTGTAAACGTTTAGCGGACTATAAGAGCGAACACGGGAGGATGTCAAAGAAAATCATCAAACCGTTGGCGCTGCTCCTGGTGGCAGCCCTACTCGGCATTGGCCTGCTTATTGGGCCTCAAGTCGATATCTCCCATGCCCAGGCCGGGGCAGCTGCTAAGGGGAGAGCCCGTAATTCTGCGATTATCGCGACGACAGCTGCCGTGCTGAAGGAAACAAGCGATCTCAGAAAGCTGTCGGTCCTTCGAAGTGTCAAGAGTGGAGCACAGTCTCGGTCGGATATAGAGAAGATGATTCTCAAGAATCTCGATGAGGAAACCACTCCCGAAGAGATGCACGCTGCCGAAGTTCTCCTGCGCGTTTACGGTCTGGCCTCGGCTGAGTTTCATTACCGATCGTCTCTTGTAAAGTTACTGACAGAGCAAGTGGCAGGCTATTACGATCCCAAGGCCCAACAGTTTTATCTAGCCGACTGGATCGATCTGGACGGTCAGAAACCAGTGATGGCGCACGAGCTGACCCACGCGTTACAAGATCAACATTTCAACTTGCGACGTTTTGAGAAGTGGCCCAAAGGTGACTCTGACGCTGAGATGGCCGCGCACGCGTTGATTGAAGGCGACGCGACATTGGCGATGATGCTTTACCTGTCGCAGAACCCCCTGGTGGCGATGGCATTCGCTAGGAGCCTGAGTGGCGAGGGCACTTCCTCCGAACAATTCAAACAAGCACCACGCGCGATTCGTGAGTCACTACTCTTTCCGTATGAACAGGGTTCTATTTGGGCCACGCAAGTATATCGACGTGGCGGTTGGGACATGGTGTCAGAGGCGTTCAAGAAGCTGCCGCAATCGAGTGAGCAGATCCTGCATCCCGAGAAATATTTCAGTTATGAAGCACCGGTGAAGGTAACTCTACCGGATGTGAATAAAATGCTGGGTACCGGATGGACGCGTGTTGATGACGACGTCAATGGCGAATGGGGCTACTATCTGATTCTGGACCAGTTTCTGAACGACGCACCCTATTCGAAAAATGCGGCTGAGGGTTGGGCGGGCGATCGCTTTATTCTTTATGAACAAACGGGAACCAATAATTTAGTCGTCGCTCAGCTGGCAGTTTGGGACAGCCCGCAAGATGCGCAGGAATTCTTTGAAGCTTACTCGGCGCGTACACTACGGCGCTATCCGGGTGCAAAACCTTTGGCTGGTTCGGAGCCGAATGGCAAAATCGCAGAATGGCGTACGTCTCAAGGCGATGTCATGATGGAAATGCGTCAGTCGCGCGTATTGATTATTGAAGGCGTTCCATCAACTGCGAACAAGAAAGGTCTGATGACTACCCTGTGGCAATGACAACCAGTCGCCTTCGCGAACTTACCGACGATCTTCACGAACTCGAATTCAAACTCCGTCTCGGCGGTGGTCCGGAAAAGATCGCCCGCCAGCACGAACAGGGAAAGCTGACTGCGCGCGAGCGCATTGATCTACTGCTCGACGAGAACAGCTTTTCACAGGAGATAGGTCTGCTCGTGGCTTACGATCAATACGCGGGCGGCGCCCCGGCGGCCGGCGTGGTGACGGTTGTTGGCAGAGTTGAAGGTCGTGAAGTTGTGGTCGTAGCCAACGATGCTACCGTTAAAGCCGGGTCATGGTGGCCTGAGACGATCAAGAAGATCCTGCGAGCACAGGAGATCGCTATGCGCTCGCACGCGCCGATTATCTATTTAGTAGATTCGGCCGGTGTAAATTTACCTTACCAGGGTGGCGTGTTTCCGGGTCAGTATGGCGCGTCAAGGATCTTCTATTACAACTCGATAATGCGGCGGTATTTGAAAGTTCCTCAAATCGCCGCTGTGATGGGACCATGCATCGCCGGCGGCGCTTATCTCCCGGCACTCTCAGACATGATTATCATGGTTGAGGGAACGTCGTTCATGGGACTCGGTGGAGCAAATCTCGTGAAGGGCGCAACGGGCCAGACTATCGATAATGAGACACTTGGTGGCGCTCTCGCTCATAACGAGATCTCCGGAGTAGCACATTATCGTGTGAAGGACGATGCCACGTGTATCACGAAAATTAGAGAGATTGTTTCTGAATTACCACGCAAGACTTCCATGGAGGGACTGTCTTCATCGGCCGCCAGCGGCCGGCCTCAAGAACAGCTCTACGACATTCTTCCCGAAGATCACCGGCAACCTTACAACGTGCGACACATGCTCGAATGCCTGCTGGACGATGGGCACATTGATGAATTTCAAGCCGACTATGCTAAAGAGATTATCACTGGCCATGCGCGTCTGTGCGGGATACAAGTTGGTGTAATCGCAAACCATCGTGGAATGGTTCGCGTTAAAGGGGCCCCGCCTCGATTTGGGGGCATTATCTATACGGAGTCGGCGCAGAAAGTCGCGTATTTCATCGAAACGTGCAATCGTCATCAGACACCGCTGTTGTTTATTCAGGATGTCTCGGGATTCATGGTTGGTTCCGACGCCGAACATTCAGGAATCATTCGCGCAGGGGCGCAATTCGTTGAAGCGATGGCAACGGCGGCAGTTCCGAAGATCGTGTTGACGGTCAATCACGCGTCGGGCGCCGGTTACTACGCGATGGCCGGCCAGGGATTCGATCCTGATTTCATTTTTAGTTGGCCCACTGGAAGAATGGGTGTGATGGAAGGTGATTCGGCGGTGCAAGCTGTCTTTGGAAGTCAGCTGGACAAGTTGAAGAAACAAGGTCAATCGCCAGACGAAGCATTGAACGCCGAGATGGACAAAGTGAAAGAAACTTACGAGCGCGAGCTTGACGCCAAGTACGCTGCCGCGCGCGGCTTTGTCGACGCGGTGATTGCACCTGAAGAAACGCGTGACGCGCTTGAGTTGGCGTTGCGCACGAGTCTTAACCACAGCGGGCCTCATCTCGGGCAGTTTATTTTGCCGAACAGTTTGGTTTGAAAGTAATGAAAGAAAAAGTTCGCGTCGCAGCCGGTCAGGGATTTTGGGGAGATTTACCGGACGCGCCTGTTCGACAGGTCGAAGGAGGGCCAATCGACTATCTGATGCTCGACTATCTAGCCGAGGTCACGATGTCGATAATGCAAAAACAAAAGGCTCGTGATCCGAACGCCGGGTATGCCAAAGATTTTGTGCCGTTGATGCGGCAGCTGATGCCTGCGTTGATTGAGCGAGACATTAGAGTCACTGCCAACGCAGGCGGCGTGAACGTGAAGGGCTGCGCCACCGCCGTGCTCGAGCAGGCGCGTGAGCTGGGTTTTGCCGGGAAACTCAGCGTGGGCATAGTTACTGGTGACGACATTCTTGCGCGTTTAGATGAACTCCTGGACCGTAATATCGAGCTGCGGAACATGGACACGGGAGAGCCGCTGGCCACTGTTCGCGATCGCATACAGAGCGCGAATGCATATTTGGGAGCTGCGCCGATCGTGGAGGCGCTAAATAAGAACGTTCAGATCGTCATCACCGGTCGCGCGACAGACACGGGATTGACGTTGGCGCCGTTGATGCACGAGTTTGGTTGGGGCTTCAACGATTGGGACAAACTCGCGGCTGGGACGATCGCCGGTCATATTATTGAGTGCGGTGCGCAAGCGTCTGGTGGAAACTGTCAGTACGATTGGCAGAACATCCCGGATCTCGCGAACGTCGGCTTCCCGATTGTCGAAGCGGCCCCTGACAGTTCCTTTGTTGTGACCAAGCACCAGAAAACCGGTGGCTGCGTTAGTGTTCCTTCTATAAAGGAGCAGCTCGTGTATGAAATGGGTGATCCGCACGAATACATCACGCCTGACTGCGTTGCTGATTTCACAACCATCAGGCTCGAGGATGCGGGCAAAGATCGAGTGCGCGTGTTTGGGATCAAAGGACGGCCGGCTACAGAGTTCTTGAAGGTTTCAATTAGCTACTCCGCCGGTTACAAAGCAGTCGGCACTCTTGTTTATTCATGGCCTGACGCTTACGCAAAAGCGCAAGCTGCTGATCGAATTCTACGTAGTCGATTAGATCGATTGGGTCTGAAGTTTGATCAGATCCTGACGGAGTTTGTTGGCGTAAACGCGACCCATGGTTCACTGGCGGGTGATCCAACCGAACCGGCTGAGGTGCAACTGCGAGTCGGCGTGCGTGGTCCCAATAAAGCAATGATCGAGCGGTTCACAAAGGAGATCGCGCCTTTGATTTTGACTGGACCACCGGCAGTCACTGGTTTCGCTGGAGGACGCCCCAAGGTGGAAGAGATCGTCGCATACTGGCCGGCGCTGATTCCGAAACAAGAGATCACGCCTATCGTCGAGGTGCTGGAAGCGTGAAAGTTCAACTCGTAAGGCTTGCGCACGCCCGTTCGGGCGACAAGGGTGATACGGCCAATGTTGGATTAATCGCGTTGCGAGAAGAGTTTTATCCGATTCTCGCACGCGAGGTAACTCAGGCGCGGGTCAAGCAGCACTTCAAGGGCATCTGTCACGGCGACGTCGAGCGCTTTGAACTGCCCAATCTCGGCGCTTTGAACTTTCTTCTGCATCACAGCCTTGGCGGAGGAGGAACTCTATCATTGATGACTGACGCCCAAGGGAAGACTTTCTCTACCGCGCTTTTGCGGATGTATATCGACATTCCCGACGACGAAGCTCGGGGCCTCGGCCTATCGTAGCCTCTTGCCGCATACATGACTCAATCAACCAAAGTCGTTCTTTCATCAAGCGACGGCGCAATCGCGCGCATCACTCTCGACCGTCCCGAAAAGAGGAACGCCCTAAACGATCAGTTAATCGCTGAACTGAAGGAAGCGCTCGTCGCAAGTGCGGCAAACGAAGGTGCGAGGGTGATCGTCATCAATGGTAATGGAACCGACTTTTGTTCAGGTGCGGATCTGGCCGCCCTCGAGAAGATCTCACAATCAACGGCCGCTGCTAATGCCTCTGATGCTCGCGCGTTGCTGGAATTGTTCGTGTTGATTCGAAATCTACCCGTTCCTGTTGTCGCGGCGGTACATGGCCGTGCCCTGGCAGGAGGGTGTGGTCTTGCAACTTCCTGCGATATCGTACTGGCCAGTGAGAACGCTCAATTTGGATATCCGGAAGTGAAGATTGGCTTCGTTCCAGCAATGGTGACAGCCATTTTAAGACGCAACGTGTCAGAGAAACTCGCATTCGAACTACTGACTCGCGGTGACACGATTAGTTCGAGAGATGCGGTGCGTATTGGCTTGATCAATCGCGTCTTTCCCGATGATACGTTTGCTGACGAAGTCACGGAGTATCTGAAGGTGTTTTCGTCATCGAGTAGATCTGCAGTCTCATTGACGAAGAGTCTTCTTTATCAAGTTGATGGTCTACCCTTTGCGGAAGCAATCGAGACCGGTGCGGACGTGAATGTTATCGCGCGTATGACAGAAGATTGTCAGAAGGGAATTGCGCAGTTCTTGGAGAGGAAATCTCGTTAGGGTCGGTTCGCACGTGCCTGCGCTTTGTCGCGCAGCCGTTTGATTTCATTTTTTAGGGCCGCGGCATTCCTCGCATCAGGTGCCTTCTTCAAATAAGTTTCTAACTCCGCCGCCGCTCGTTCAGGCTCACCCTTCATTTCATAAAACAGTGCCAGTGTCGGACTATCAGGCTTCATCTTATTTTCGCTGAGATTCAAAGCCTGGTTTAGAGCCAGGTCTGCGCGGTTCAGCAACGGTGCACGATCAGCTGTGTTCGCTTCGTCTATTGTTGCCGCCTGGTGAATGAGCGCAATGCCACGCATGAGTGCATTCATCGGATTCGACGGATTCAACCGACTCGCTTCTGAGAAAACAGCCACAGCTACGGGGTAGTTCTTTTGGCTTAGCATTAGTAACCCAAATGACTGATAAGTTCGTTCGTCGTTTGGATTGATCTCTCGTGCGATGTCGAGTTCCGTAATTGCCTCAGGAGCGCGTCCTGTTTTTAAGAACAGATTTCCGAGCTGCAGATGTGCGTCGAAGTACTTCGGAAACGCAAGGATTGCCTGGCGCATTTTCTCGATGGCTTCATCGCGTTTGCCGCCGTCGGCGAGTTTCATTCCCTCTTCGAAAGGCTGGCGAGCTGCCGCCGGGACATCCTGGCTGAACGCGTTTACAACACCCGGTTGT
>DATJKB010000477.1:0-6283 GCA_035491875.1 Pyrinomonadaceae bacterium
TGGGAAGTCTTCGCCGGCTCCCGTTGTTCACGTTGCGGACGAACAAGGTCCGTTGCTAGTCGACTATCCACATGGGGCCGGTCGCATAGTGATTCTTAGTGATCCATACATCGTCGCTAATGGTGGCATTGAGCTGCGCGACAATCTGCAACTGGCTGTAAACACAATCACGAGCGTCGATGGATTAATTGCGTTTGATGAGTACCATCAAGGTCGTGGGGTGACGCGGAATGCGCTTGCTACGTACTTCGCGGGCACTCCTGTAATCCCGATCGCCGCGCAGATCGTTCTTCTGGTTTTGTTGGTGCTGTGGACCCGTGGACGGCGTTTCGGACGCGCGCTGCCGCTGGCACAAGTCGATCGCCGGTCGAGTTTGGAGTTTGTCGCGTCAATGGCTGAGCTACAAGAACGATCCCGCGCTTTTGATCTCGCAATTGAGAACATCTATTCGCGCACTCGTCGCGTGCTGGCACGACATGCAGGCGTTGATTACAACAGCCCGCGATCTTTAATTGCCAGTCGAGTTGCGTCACGATCGTCTCTGGACGCGCACAAGTTAGAAACGCTGATGCGGCAGTGTGAAGAAACGATCAACGGCGGTGCTATTCATTGGCGACAGGCAATTGATCTGGTGCGCCGTCTGCGCGAAGTGGAGCGAACCCTGGGTCTTGGCATGCGTCTTCGTGAATCGAAGCAAGCGGCAGAAAGCATTTGACTGAACCTCCAATCATTTGCCATATATCAATTGTCATTTTTCATTTGCCATTTGGATAGCGCATCGACAACAGCTCCGATGAAGCGCGGGCTTTAAATGACAAGTGAGAAATCTCAAATGACAAATGACAAATGATCCGATCGACCTATCACACGATGAAGACTAACTAACACATGTCAGAATACGTCTCCTCCACAATTGCTCACATCAAAAACGAATTACATAAAGTTATTGTCGGTCAAGATGATCCGATCGAGCAGGTTCTGATCGCGATATTGGCGGAAGGCCACGCTTTGATAGAAGGTGTGCCGGGCACTGCGAAGACGCTGACGGTTAAGACGCTCGCGCGAATCATCAACGCAACCTTTAGCCGCATCCAGTTCACGCCCGATCTGATGCCGTCAGACATCACCGGCACAAATGTTTTTAATATCGCGACCTCTGCTTTTAACCTGCGACGAGGCCCGATATTTACTGACATACTGCTGGCCGACGAAATCAATCGTACGCCGCCTAAAACACAGGCCGCGTTGCTCGAGGCAATGGAGGAACGTCAGGTAACGATTGACGGCGACGCTCATCTCCTACCGCAGATCTTTACCGTACTTGCGACTGAAAACCCGATCGAATACGAGGGTACTTATCCGTTGCCAGAGGCACAGCTGGACCGATTTCTGCTTAAGATCTTCCTCGATTACCCGGCAGAACAGGATGAACGCGAAGTATTAGCAAGATGGGACGCGGGTTTTAATTCAAAACGATTGGACGACGTCAATCTCATTCCTTTGGAAGATCCCAATTCAATCATTCACTGTCGCGAGCAAGTGAGGCGGGCGCGAATGGAGCCTGGCGTGCAACATTACGCAGTGGATCTGGTCCGTCGTACGCGCTCTCATCCGTTCATCCATTATGGAGCGAGTCCGCGCGCGTCTGTTGCACTGCTGCTGTGTTCGAAAGCACTGGCCGCGATGCGCGGACGCGATTTCACAACGCCAGATGACGTCAGAGATGTTTCGCTGCCCGTGCTGCGACACCGCCTGACTTTGCGAGCAGAAGCTGAACTCGATGGAGTTACCGCCGATGCCGTCATTGCTGACATCATCAAGTCAGCTGAGGTCCCTCGCTAGGTTCCGAACCAATACCGTCACATGCGCTTCGTCTTTACCAGACGCTTTTATCTTCTTTTGGCTCTCGGGTTCATCCCGCTCTCGTTCTCCTGGACCCGGCCCTGGTTGCAGACGCTCGTGTTTATCTACGACGTGATGCTAATCGCAATTGCCCTGGTCGAGGTGCGACTAAGTCGTTTACCTGAAACCGTACACATTACACGGAGCTTTAGTGGACGGTTCGCGGTTGGAGCCGACACTGATGTCAGCCTTAATGTTCAGAACCATTCGAATCGGGGTCTCACTTTAATCGTTAAAGACGAGTTTCCACCGCAGATGATTCTCAAAGGAATTCGAAGTGCGAAGCTTCGTGTTGATGGTCAGAACTCAGCGGCACTCGTTTATGCGCTTATGCCGCCAAAGCGCGGTCGATTTCAGTTTGGACACACTGCGATTCGCTTTCTCACCCGATTCGGGTTGGCGTGGAAACAAACCAGCGCGAATCAGCCGGAAGTCGTGAAGGTTTATCCCAACATGCGACGGGCGCGGGAAGCGGAGCTGAAAGCTCTCGGCGCTCGCTCGGTCGTTTCGTCACATCGCAAAACGTCCTGGCGCGGAGAAGGGCGCGAATTCGAATCGATGCGCGATTACGTTCGCGGCGATGAGTTGCGGCATATTTCGTGGACCGCAACCGCGCGGAGAGGAAAACTGACGACGCGTCAATATCAGATTGAGCGCGATCAAACGATTCTGATTGCACTCGACGCCGGGAGACTGATGACGGCGCGAATCGAGCAAGAAACGAAGCTCGATTCTGCAGTGCACGCGACCCTGGCCCTGATGTCGGCAGCGGCGCGCGGGGGTGATAACGCAGGTCTGATGGTATTCGGTCGACGCATCATTAGTTACTTGCCGCCCAGTCGTGGTCGCGATCACATGGACGCGGCGTTGGAAGCACTACATGGAGTAGAGCCGGAAATGATCGAGCCTTCGTATGCGCGGGCGTTCGAGTTTGTTTCGGCGAATACGAAGCGGCGATCGTTGGTGGTACTGCTTACCGATCTCGTAGATGAGGAAGGCTCCAAAGAGTTACTTACATCGTTGCATCTGTTGCGGCCACGGCACCTCCCGCTCGTGGTAACAATTGCTGATCGAGATTTGAAAGCAGTTGTGCGTCAAACCCCGTCGAATGTGCGCGAACTCTTCACTCAGTCAGTCTCCGAAGAGATCATTCATCATCGTGAGGCGGCGTTGAGAATGGTCGAGTCACAAGGTGGATTGGCGTTGGATGTGACTGCTGCGGCGCTTGCGCCAATGTTGTTGCAAACTTACTTGCGTGTGAAGGAAAGAGGTTTGTTGTAAACACGAAGCATTCATTTTGGTCCTTCCCCTGCCGTGACAAATGAACGCACCAATGCGCGCTCCTTCTTGTCATACTTGATCTTCAAATTGCAGCGTTCACCAATCTGCCATATTTCGCAATTCTCTTTTAGATGGGATCTGTTGTTCAGCACGGGTTGCAGGTCGTTTGTCATCAGTTCGAGCCAACGCTGATGGGGAATTGGACTGAGCTTGAGCTTAGGCAACCATAAATCCTCGGTCCACAGAGGAAAATAATCGCGGGCAACAACGAGAATGCCATCCAGGTCTTTTCCCTGGCCAATGAAAACCATCAGTAAGGGTAATCCGACAAATACGCGTGGTTGTTTTATTTTGAACGGATCTCCAGCACGATAGACAAACGGATGATCCAGGTAGTTACTTACGATTGCTTTACTCGGACCCTCCGGTGCGATGAACACCCCTCTATAGAGGGAGTAGCGCGGCATCACAAGGACCTCGGAGATTGTCTCACCCGTGACTGCATCAACGAATTGCACAGGATCCTTCGGGACTTTAATGTGCTGGGCTTTCGCTGACTCGGTGGAAGTACAGAGACTCGCTGTCGTTACTATTAATGCCGCGACACATTTTATGAGTCTCACAAGCAGTCTCTCCTTCGCTCCTGGCTGCGAGACACATCGCAATCAGTATTCCGTCGCGATCCTCACAGAAAAATAGAACAGCGATCAGATCCCAATAGCACTGGATGATTTCGGATGGTGTTGTTTTACTGCGCTTGGTGACTGGTAGTGGGTTTGGATCTGTGAGTCTGTCTGGCTCTTGTGAAGCAACGAGATCGTTTCAGTTTTGAGTTACCTTTTCGTCCTCCCTTCCTGCAAGTAGTAGGTAAGCATACATTGCCAAACCCGTCAGAGCAGCAATGCTGTACTTGATGCGCGGGTCGATCGCGGCCGGGGAAACAAAACCCTCGATGAGGCCAGCTACGACGAGCAGCAAAGCGACCCCAAGCATTAACCGCACTGCCTCCATTCCCCTCGTCTTCAATGCATCAGCGCGAGAAAGATCACCGGGCATGATTAGGGCGGTGCCAATTAAGAGACCCGCACCTCCGGCGATAAAAATGCACGACAACTCGACCACCCCGTGACCAATGGCAAACGTAACGAGATCGTTACCGAATCCTGCGTTGAAGGTAAGTGCCATTACTGATCCGAAGTTTGCTCCGTTATACGCGAGAAAGAAAAGCGTCCCGAGACCGAACATTGCGCCAAAAGCAAACGTGTAGATCGTGACCTGAATGTTGTTAGTCATGATCATGCTGGCGCCCTCCTGGTTTGCCTCGTTCAGACGTTCCCACCAGTGTGTTTTGGTCTCGATGTAAAGCTCTCGAAATGTTGGATCAACTCCCACCAGTTCAGAGAACTCAGGATCGATCTTCGTACCGATGAAGCTAAGCGAGAAAAACACCACGAAGACGGCAAACGAAACCGCGGTGTAGCGCCACGTGCGCCGGAAAGTTCTGGGTAGTTCGCGCGCAAAGAAGTTTCGAATCGTCTTGCCGCCCTGCGCGTCGGCGCGATAGATGCGACCGTGCGCGCGGATGACAAGACTATTCAGGTAATTAACCAGACGCGGATCGCGCGACTCAGCGCGGGCAATCGCGAGATCCGATGCAGTCCGGCGATAAATTCTCCCAAGCTCGCGAACCTCTTCTCGTCGCAGACGGCGAAGTGAAGCATGGTCCAACATCCCGAGTAGATCCTCGAGCCGTTGCCATGCGTTCTTACGTTGGTTGATGAATTTATCGGTTGGCACGCCGGGAGATTATAGCAAGTGAGAATCGAACCACGCGGAACTTTGATGAGCGCAGGTGGGAAGCTGCTAAGCGTAAACAAATGTGCGGCGCCCCCGGGAGGCGCCGCATAAGTTAACTGGTAGCGTAAAGTTAGAGCCTTTGCGCGGATTCAACTAGAAGTCGAACCGAGCACCGAACTGAATAATTCGCGGAGTGTTATAGGTTTGTGTGACACGTCCGAAATTATTGCTGTTAACGTCAAGCCGCGCAGCTGTGTACGCTGAGCTCGTGCCGAAAAACGGAACCTGGCTATTCAGCACGTTGAAAGCTTCTACTCGTATTTGCAGCCTGCGCGTTTCGCCAAGCCGAATGTTTTTGGCTACACCCGCGTCCCAGTTCAGATAAGGCATACCGTTCAAAGCGTTGCGCGGCATGTTTCCAACCGATCCTGCTTCGTTAAAGAAGAAGACTTGTCCGGGAAACGGCGCCTGACCCAATGGGCTTGCAGCTCTAACACTCGCGAGCGAGTAACCAGCCGGAAGCTGTTGGTTCAGATCAAAACAACTTAACGTCGGGCGTCCAGGGGCCGTTGCTGTCGCACACAATATCTTCGGATCGAAGAAGTAGATCCCATTTGGCGTATTGAACGTCCCGGTTAATTTTCTTAACTCGGGGATCGTCAACGAAGTCGTAGCCGTTTGTCTTCCGGATTGGAAGGTAATTGTCGACGTCGACCGTGGGTCAATAACGCCAATCGGTGGACCAGACACCAGCTGCACAATCGACGTGACTTGGAAACCACCCAAAATCCGCTGCCCCCATCCACCGTCATTGAGGAAACGTTTTCCTCGTCCGAACGGCAACTCATAAATCGCATTGAAATTAAATGTATGAGTTCGATCGTAATCGGGACGGGAATAATTCAGGTTAGGGTTGTTATTGTCTTGTACCTCTCCCTGGCGATTTTGATCTTCGAACGGAATGTCCGTAAGAGTTTTCTGAAAAGTGTAATTCGCTTGCAAAGACATCCCGTTGCTGAAGCGCCGGCGAATCTCCGCCTGCAGGCCGTTGTAACGGAACCGGCCGGAATTAGTCAGAATTTCATCAACGAAGATGTTTGGATTCGCAACGATCGGGACAGTTCCGTTCAACCCATTTAGAAAATAGAACTGCGCCAGCGACCCGACTCTGCCTGCTTGAACTAGCGGAAGAATCGTTCCCTGATCATTCAAGAATCCGCCACTGACTAAATTATTAAAGACCGTTAACGGCTGACTCCCCGGAATCGCAGGATTGAATCGCGCATCGGTACAGATGAACAAG
>DATJKB010000478.1:0-3992 GCA_035491875.1 Pyrinomonadaceae bacterium
GCGGCGAAACGCTTCATCGGCGGGCATTACTGCCAGGCGAAACTTGCGTGTGATCGGATCTGCATTGACCCACAGATCGTAGCCAAAAATAACCCGTTGGTCGGAGTCAGTGAGGACACGATGAATGATGCGGTTGTCGCCTGCGAGCGCTTGAGAGTAGATCAATGCGGAGAGGGATTGCGTGGCCATCACCTGTTTATTGTCTGACGCGGAAGTCTCACTGCGAAACGCTACGAAGCCACCGTCGGAAAGTGGCAATACCACCTGCCGCTTTGCAGGATTTTGTGCGGCCACTGTTGCCGCCAGACAGTGAAGGCCGAACAGCAATGCCAAAAGCTTACTTGTCATTGCGAGTGCCTCCCTTAATAACTGTCAGCTTGATTTCTTCAAGCGGCTTGAAGCCGACGAGACTGGGAGTTTGTGTTCGCGCAAGCGTCGATTGATCGTTGACCTTATCGGTCTTTCTTAAAGCCACTAAGCGATATCGATCTCGATAGATGGTTCGAGTTACAAGGCGTTCTTGAATTACCGGTACTTCAACGGGCACACGCACGACTAACGGAGCTTCACGTTGTTTTGGTGTGGCTGCGCGAGTTGCAAAGAACAATGAGACTCCAAACAAGAGAACTAACGCGAGGCCAACAGGGACTGGTACAGGTACTGAAGTTCGGAACATTCGCATGAGCCACGACGGCTGATGCATTGTTACCACCGGCGCACGACTCGTCAGAAGTTTTTGTTTGAGAGCGCGGTGGTAATCGGCCCAGTACTCTTCGGAAGGAGCTACAGATTCGATGACCCCGGTTGTCAGTCTGAGCGTATCTTTCAGCGCCTCGAACTCATGACGGCACTCGCGGCAGCAACGCAGCTCAATTAACAGTTCATGCGTTGGCGGGGATGTTCCGCCGGAGAGCAGTTCGGTCATTAGATCTTTTGTTGTCTTGCAGCTGTGCATGGGGACTCCTTTAATACTCGGTTGCCAATTCAGCTAAACCCTTATCGGGTGCGTCGTCGTCGACATCCAGACGCGTCCGCAGTTTTGCAATCGCCCGCCAAACTGATTTCTTGGCGGTGCCAATCGAACAGTTCATCGCGTTGGCGACCTCTTCATACGACATGCCCTCGTAGTGACGCAGTAAAAAGATGAGCCGTTGTGATGGAGTAAGTTCAGCCAAAGCATTCATAACATTCTCGAAGAGCACCTTGTTGAAGAGTGTTTTCTCAGAAGCGACCTGCGATGCGATGTTCGTTGCGCTTGCATCGATAGCGAGCAATTGGACCATTGTTGTCTGACCCTGCTTCAGGAACGAGCGCGAGCGCTGATGGTTAAGAAATGTATTGATTGTGATACGTCGGAGCCAGGTGTAGAACGAAGCCTCAGACCTGAAGCCATCGAGCGATTGATACGCCTTCAACCAAACTTCCTGCGAAAGATCTTCGGCGTCCTGGGAGTTGCGGCAATAGTGAAACGCGAGCAGATAGATCCTTCGGGCGTAGCGTTTGGCGAGCTCGCAGAACGCTTCGGTATCCTCCGCCTGGGCGCGACGGATCAGATCCGATTCGTTGTAGTATTCTGTTTCGCCGTTAGCCAAGCAGCTGAACCTCGAGGACACGCGGTTGATTGTTTGAGTCGTTGAATCCGCGAAGTCTGGATTCATGCATATAGACACGCATTTATCAATTCTGGTTGGCCGAAGATCTCACCGCTTCTTACTTACCCTCGGTTTCTCACCAAACCAATACCACGTTGGCTCCGGCTCGCTACCGTACTGTCGCAGTAGATCATCAATCGGCTCGTTTACAGGAACGTGGCGAGCCGGAATCTTTGCCCCGGCGGCGATTAGTGTCTTTAGGATCTCTGCATATAGCTTTGGATCTCCGCCGTGAGCAGCAGACCAGAGCGTTTGTCCGAGCACGGTGCCTCCATAGATATTTCTTGCCTCAAGCGGCGGATCATATTTCAACAACAACTTGATCATCTCCAATTGGCCACAGATTGCCGCGGAATGTAAAGGCGTCTGACCATCGCCACCGCCGTTTTCGAGATCGACACCTCTCTCCAAGAGAAACTCCACTACATTCGCTCGTCCCCAACCGCAAGCATAATTAAACGCTGACTGCACCTGCTTCCTGGTCGTAGTACGTTTGCGACTGCCGTCTTTATTAAAGAAGCTTTTGACAACGTCCAGTCGACCCACTCCGGCCGCAGCCAGTAGATTCAATCGGGCACCGCGTTCTGCGAGGTACGCAGCAGCTTCGCCTCGACCGTTTGCAAGTGCACCGAGAACTGAACTCTGACGATTGCCGGCGCTGGTCTTGTGATCGATCTCAGCTCCGTAATCGAGAAGGAGTTGGATTAACTGATTCTGAACACCGGCACGATGCGGATGCACGCTGGTCGCCACAAGACCGAGTGTCGTCGAACCTCCGCCGTAAACATCTGCTTCGGCGTCGACTTCCGCGCCGGCCTTCAACAATAATTCTGTAATCTGAACGATGTTCGCTGGAGTTACCTGTCGATATCCCTCGACTCCATTTGCCGACACGTAATGAAGCAAGGTCGCTCCATGCTCCCGGGTGGAGCGGGCATGAACCAATTGCGGATCGTCACGCAAGACTCGTTTAAGCGTTTTGCTGTCGCCTCTGATGATTGCGTCCGCGGCCGCTTCAAATCGTGCGATGGCCAAATGCTTTTGTGTCGAGCCCTTTAGATGTGTGGAGAATTTGGCCCAACTGTCAAAACCGTGTGAGCGCGCGATGATAAACTGCGCGTCGGTCAGGCGGCAGCTTCCGTCGTGCTCATTTATCTTGCGCTGAACGAACCCAACTACCTGATCTGTCCAGCGCGATATGATGACGGGAAGAGGTCGTATGAAGTTAACGCCGCTCTGTTTGGCGAGTGCAGTTAGCCACTTCTCGGCCCAATCACTGACGGCATCCTCGTCGGCTGATTTGCAGGCCTTGACTAGATCTTTTGCGAGTTTTTTATAACGTTCGAGGTTTGGACGTTGCGGGAGAGGGAAGGCATCTTGAGCATTTGGAAACATGACGAAGCTCCTTTCATGCTAGCGCCTGGGTTGTCCGCCGAAGTCAGGCTGAAAGAAGATTCGCAAATAAGTTGCACTGATAAAGGTGGGCAAGGCCCTTTCCGCGGACAGGATGCGCCCTTCGCGCGTGATGAGTATAGCGCAAGAGACCACCCCATTCATGTGGGTGGAGCATCAATTTCGACCTACAACACGAGTCATGAAAACTCGAGCATTCACTAGAATTTTGTCGTTCAAGTTCGTTCGCGGCGCGTAAAAGTCTTAAGGAAGCGGCTAGTAGGTTGAAATTAAAAAACCACCTGTATGAAACAGGTGGTCTTTGTAAATTGGGCTTGACGCCAAACTGAACGCTAACGAACACTCGTATGTCGCTGTGACTACTCCACACGAACAACTAACCCTGAGAGCTGCGGAATGGAACGTTACGGTCGTAGAGATCCGAGAAACGGAGGGATCGCTGCTTGGGTTTGGGTTAAGCAACGGCAGGCGCGTCGTTCTTAAAGTCAGCAGCTTGAGTGATGAGATGAATTCCGGAACTGTGTTAGAGGCATTTCAAGGCGCGGGAACAGTTAGAGTCCATAAATCTGATCACGGAGCGGTACTGTTGGAACGACTGGATCCAGCGACGGAACTCGTAGAACTTGTGCGTTCAGGTCGTGATGACGAAGCTACTCACATTCTAGCCAACACAATAGGTCTGATGGCCAACCATGAACCGCCGCCAGGTTGTCCCACACTGTTCGATTGGGTCCGCGGATTCGATCGTTACCTCAGTGAGCACAGCGGTGGTCCCATATCACTGCAATTGGTGCGAGAAGCTGAAAGTGTCTATCGCAATTTGGCATTGTCGCAAAGACAGACGATGTTGCTGCACGGCGATCTCCATCACTACAACGTCTTATTTGATTCAACGCGTGGTTGGATTTCTATTGATCCAAAAGGCGT
>DATJKB010000479.1:0-5055 GCA_035491875.1 Pyrinomonadaceae bacterium
GATTCACAAACAGGAGAACATCTGAATGCAAGAAGCACTCGGAATGGTTGAGACCAAGGGTTTGGTCGCAATGATTGAAGCGGCTGATGCAATGGTCAAAGCTGCGAATGTAACGCTCGTGGGCTACGAGAAGATTGGCGCTGGTTTTGTTACTGCAATTGTCCGCGGTGACGTAGCGGCGGTTAAGGCTGCCACTGATGCCGGTGCTGCTGCTGCGCGTCGCGTTGGTGAACTGGTGAGCGTGCACGTTATTCCACGCCCGCATGGCAGCGTCGATGAGAGTCTCCCGATCGGTCTCGAACGTTAATCCAGCAGCATGATCATTGCACGGATCATCGGGACCGTTGTCTCGACACAGAAGGATGAGCGGCTGCTCGGAAAGAAATTGCTAATCGTGCGGCCGATCAATGTTGACGGGTCAGATACAACTGGCTATGTCGTTGCTGTCGACACTGTCGGTGCTGGTTTTCATGAGCGCGTACTTGTGGTTGCAGGCTCGAGCGCGCGACTCGCACAGGGAATGAAAGATACTCCGGTTGATGCAGCAATCGTCGGCGTGATTGACACGGTGGATGTACCGAATTCTTAAGACGTCCAAAGACCGAAAGACCGAAAGACCATTAATGCAACTTGCTCGTGTCATCGGAACAGTAGTCGCCACTGTCAAGAACGATTCACTTGAGGGCAGGAAACTACTAGTGGTTCAAACGCTAAACAAGAATCTTCAGTCGACCGGTAAACCTATGGTCGCAGTCGATGCAGTTGGCGCGGGAATTGGTGAATTGGTGTTTTGGTGCCGGGGAAAGGAAGCGAGCTTTCCTTTCAAACGCGAAGACACTCCGACTGATTGCACGATAGTTGGTATCGTCGACTCTGATAGCCACGTCACACGTTAAGCATGATTCTGGCAAAGGTTTTAGGAAACATCGTCGCCACGCAGAAGAACATTCGTTACGAGAACGCGCGCGTGATGCTTTGCCAGCAGATTACGCCGGAAGGTGAAGAGACGAGTTACACAGTACTCGCGCTCGATGCGGTCGACGCTGGAGTTGGTGATACGGTTCTGATCGTTCAGGAAGGCTGGAGCGCCTCAACGGTTGCAACAGGCAAAGTCGGCGCGGCGATCGATTCGGCGATTGTCGGTGTTGTGGATCGGATCGATCTTCTGGAGCAGGAAAGAAATAGATAGGTCACGTAGGTCCTATAGCTTTTATGGATTCCGAGTTAGATCAAGCAAGGCTAATCGCAGAGCGCATCGCACAGCGTGTGTCGCAACAACCATCGGCGCAACGCCCAACGCAAAATGGGTCTAGCGACATCAGTGCGGAACTCGCGGCCATGCGAGCGAGTCTGGGCCAACTGCAAGACAGACTGATCCAGATTGAAGCAAAGGTTACTTCGGGTGGACGTGAGGTCACGCCAGCACGAGCGACAGCGACATCTCTCCGCATTCCTCCAACCCACTCACCATGGTTAGCAGGAGTGAATGCGGTGGCGCATCCGAGTCAGGAAAGATTTGGTGTAGAGGAAGCGACGGTTTCAGAACTCGTTGACTACTTTCAGAATGAAAAGACTTGCAGCGTGGAACCTGGTGGTAAGCCGTGTGATCATTGCGCTATGTGCAGCTCCCGTGGCTTCTGATGTCCGATACACTTTATTTTGTCGTGAGTTGGCATGGCGGCAACTGCTTCAGGAACGGGTCTATTCCACACGATAAATCCCTGAAAGCAGTTGCCGCCATGCCAACTCACGACAAACTAAAGTGTATCGGACATTAAACCCTATTTGTTCTGATTGTTCCGCAGCGTATTTGCGTCGATCTTCGGAACCTGCGTCGCTCCTTCTTCCGCTTTGAAAAAGGGCTCCTCTTTAAACCCAAAAAGCTTGGCTGATATCACCGTCGGAAACTGCGCTCGGGTCGTGTTGTAATCCGTAACCGAATCGTTGTAGTCCTTGCGCGCCGTTGCGATCCTGTTTTCCGTCCCCGCGACCTCATCCTGCAACTTCAAGAAGTTCTGATTCGACTGCAACTGCGGATACGCTTCCTGCAACACGAGCAATCGGCCAACGGTGCCTCCGAAACTGTTGGCTGCATCGATCACAGCCTGTTTTTGTTCCGGTGATTTGTCTCCGCCTTCGCCCTGCGGAGCTTGATTGGAGGCGTTTATTAATCGCGAACGTGCCTCAGCGATTTTCCCAAACACTTCCTGCTCCTGAATGCCCGCCAGCTTGGCGGATTCCACCAGGTTGTTGATGAGATCAGATCTTCGTTGTAGTTGTGTTTCGACGTTAGCCCACTTCCCCTTAACGCCCTGTTGTTTTGCGGTCAGTGTGTTGTAACCACAGCCACTCGCTCCCAGTGCAAGGAAAGTCAGCAACACAACGATTGATATTCTGCGGGTCTTCATCTGTAAGTCTCCCATTTCAAGAATTCGTTTCCTCGGGGCTATAAGACCGGCGCACGCCGGTGAAGCTCATCAACTGCTTCGGTGACTTTTCCAATTTCCTCCAAGTAAGCTCCAAAAATTTCGTTTGCTTCTTGCTCAGACGCCGGTAACGATAGACCGCTCCGGAAATTGAAAATTTGTTCGAACGGCATCGGATCCAGGTCCAACAGACGAACAGTAGCTCTCACGCAATCGGGTTTGGACACAGGCGCTTCCTTCCCATGTAGCAAAAGCACAGCGCGAAACAGAGCGGCAAAACTCGAAAGGCTTTCATTCATCAGGTCGGCGAGTTTTTCAACTGAAGTGGAGGCGGGGATGTACAGACGGCGCAACTGAATCAACTTGCTTCTGAGTTCATACTCTGTTTGGTGACGCAGATTCTCATCGGAAAGTTGCACTAACTCGAATGGGTCTTTGCCGTAAAGAACTATGCGAGCGTTTGCCATCTGATGAAACTCGATTGGAAACACGTCGGCGGCATCGGATAGTTCCTCCACAGTGAAATAGACCGGCAGGGGATGGCCCAACCGTTGCCATTCGCGCATCGGTGGTTGGGCCAGGCGCAGATCCTCGGGAGTTATGCGGTTCAAAGCAATCAGCAGGTTGTAGTCAGAACGTAGTTCGATCTGGTCGCCGGCGGCGGCGGAACCATAGAGCACGATCGAGGCGAGATTGTCTCCGTGCGTCGCCTTTAGATCTTCAACGAGTCCGTTGAGCGCTTCTCTTATCGCTGACTTAATCATCTCTTTTCATTGAAGATTGCAGATTGTTGAGTGAAGATTGCAGATTAATCACCAATCAATCATCAATCATCAATCATCAATCAACAATCTGCAATCTGCAATCGCGGACTTACCAACTCCCGCCTGCGCCACCACCGCCGAAATCACCACCGCCACCGAAGCCACCGCCTCCAAAACCACCACCGCCGCCACCGAATCCGCCACCGCTCCAACCACTTCCTGATCCCCAACTACGACCACCACCAAGATTACTGAAGAGACTCCCCCAGAGCAGTGCTTGCAAGCAGCCTCCACCACCGCCGCCGCGGCGACTCGATGCGGAAAACAAAAGCAACAGAACGATTGCGATTACCAGAATGCCGCAACACGTGCTTATCGAATTCGAAGGGCGCTCTCGTGTAGTTGTTTCTCTTTCTCTCGTGCGTGTGCGATAGGCGTAACTCTGATCGATACCTTCGACACTAAAGCCGCGCTTCTCCGCGAGCGTTGCGACATAAGCCTGGACCGTGTCGAGTATTCCCTTGCTGTAGTTGCCCTGCCGAAACGCCGGCACTAGTCGTTCACGTTGAATTTGGCCAGCCATTCCGTCACTCAAGTCACCTTCGAGATGACGACTAATCTGCGTATAGTATTTTCGATCCTGGATCGCGACGACCAATAACAACCCCGCTTTGTCTCCATCTTTCGCACCGATTCCCCACCCACGAGCAACGGCCAAAGAGTAGTCGAAGATATCCAGGTCGTCTGTTGTCGGGACAGTGACGACGGCGAACTCGATGTCTCCACGCTGCTTGAGATTGGTCCAGATCGTTTCCAGACGCTGACGTGTTTGAGCGTCTACGACCTGCGCGTTATCAACTACTGGTGTGAAAGGAACCGGCAGTGGTATTGGCGAAGTAGCTGTCTGGCCCTTTGCCGGACTCGCAGTCAGAAGAAATACCGCGACGAGAAAAGTCGGAATGGCCCCAAGCCTAGAATGTGATTTGCCGAAGATCTTTGTCACCTATGTTCGCCGTCAGCCCTCGATCAGTCGATGGAGCAGATAGAAGAGAGCGACTCCTACAAAAACGACAATTGAGACCGTGGGGTTTCGTTCTTCTTTGTGATTCACTTCGGGGATCAAATCACTCGCAGCTACGTAGAGTGTCACGCCAGCAGAGAAGGGAAGGGCGTAACCAACCGCATTGTTCATTCGGGTACTCGCCAATGCTACACCGACTACTCCCGCGAGGGTAGCAGCGCCGATGGCTGCCGTTGCGATCAGCGCTTTCTTTGGCGACCGCCCTGAAGCGAGCACGATAGATGCAACGGTGAATCCTTCAGGCATTTTGTGCAGCAGAATAGCGATGAAAACCAAGAGGCCGACTTTGAAATTGACCAGGAACGCCGAAGCGATCGACACACCATCAAAAAAAGTGTGGATCCAAAGACCAGCAACCGCAGTGTATGCCGCTGAAGGTCGCACCATCGATTCGGGATGTGTTTCTGCGCCGAAGTGAAAGTGTGGCGCGAGAGTGTGTTCGAAAAGTTGGATAAGGAGATAGCCGGCTAGCAGGAGCGTCATCGCGCCAACAATGGAGCGTGCGGCAGGCGCGCCAGCCAAGTTCTCAGTCCAGATTGCAATGGTTTCGGGAACGATCTCGATAAAAATCGCGGCAAGCATGAAACCGGCGCCGAGCGCCACCAGATACTTTAGAAATCGTTCACCAAGCCGGTGAGCACCTGACTTGACGAGGACAAGACCACCGACGACGTTGGCACCGGCCGCCAGCAATCCAAACAGCAAGAGACCTGTAAACCCTCCGAGGCTAATCTCCATGAGGTCGATGCTAATCCGCTCAGCTTGGTAATTAGCCAATCACTAT